>JAJDDS010000147.1 GCA_029260195.1 Phycisphaerae bacterium | reverse complement strand
ATTTCCTTCTCTCCCTCCCAGGCTTGGGCTGTTCGGGTGAGCGGCCCTTGCCGCTTTTTACCCCGCCCGTGGAATCATCATTGCGGCGAGGTTGCCGTGGCGCGGACGGGGCAGTCGAGCTTCAGGCCCGGTCGGGACGATGTGCGCCGTGCAGCGCGATCGTTCGAGAGTGAATTCTGCGAGCGGTTCAACAGCCGGTTTCGTGACGAGTCTCGGGATCGCGCACGACGTTCGTGCCGCAGCGACATTCGTCGAGCAACCAACGGGTATTCGTGCGGTCAGAAATGTACGACAACCATGCTCCCTAAGGACGCGACACAAGAGACCATTAGCCACCTAATCCACACGAACGATCAACGCCACGGCGTCATGCTCGCCCGGTTCGCTCGGACCCGCTGCGAGCACCACGTAGTCGCCCAGTCGCGCCGTCACCGTCGTTTCGACCTCAAAGATGCCGTAACGCGCGTCACCGCGGCCCTTCGTGATATTCGCCCGGATTGTGAATCGCGCCGTTTCAGCCGCAGCGCCCTGATGCACTTCGCCACGCACGTCGAAGTGCAACCGCGCCAAGTTACCCGATTCAAGAACACCCTCGGTCGAGAAGCTCGAGTTTTCCTGAACCGTTGTCGTGAATGGCGCAAGCAACGACATGTCCACGAACCCGCTCGCCTCCAGTGGTCGCACGACCTTGTGCAAACTCCCGGGTAGTCCCTCCGCGCTGGACAGACCGCCGTTACGTCCGATGCTCCCCTGCACGAAGTACATCGAGAGCGTCAACGCCTTTTGTGGCTGATCCACACGCTCGACGAGTTCGTCAGCGGTCTCAAGTTCCGCCGCGCGCGCTTTGACAATCATCGTCTGACTCGTTCGGTCGATGGCGATCTGGGTGTGCTTCGGGTGGGTTACGCCCGACAGAATCTCAGCAACCTCCGCCGGGTCGCGGTGCTTGATGCGGTAGTATCGCGTCAGTGTATGGTGTTCAGCCGGTGCGACGTCCAGCGTTTGGAGAAACCTCTGCACCATGGCGTGTCCTGCGGCGTCCGCCGATACGATCAAAGCCGGCGGCGTTTCACTCGCCACGACGTTCGCGACCACACCAAGTTGCTCCAAGGTATGCGCCAAGGTGCCCGGGTCGGCCCTCTCGATCATATAGGTCCGCAGCTCAAACTCATCATGCTCGACGGACTGCGCGTGCGTCTTTCCCTCGTCGGCGGAAACGCCCTGGTCCGTTCCGCGATACACGCACGCCAACACCAAACACTGGATCAACCACGCTTGTTTCAACATCGCTATTCTCCTTCTCTTGGTAACCGTCACAATCATGTGGCTGTTCACGGCAGACGCCCGGAACTCATGTGACGGGCTTGTGTCCACCGTTCGCCGCCGCCGCGATCGGGCACGGCGCGCTCGGACCCGCGCTCGACGGTCCGGGATCCACGTTCTCCTCGCTCGACGGCAGCAAATGGTGCAACCAGACGATGTGGACGTCCGGATCACTGGTCTCCGCCGGCACCGCCATGTAGCGGTCCGCCGACGAATCCACCAGCCGCACCGTCGGCTCGTACGCAACAGCCGCAGCCTCCGTGGTCGATCTCACCGGGTCGATCGGATCCGGACGATCGCTCAGCATCACGCGCCCAACGAGCACCGCCCCGGCGACGAAAACCAACATCGCAGCAACTCGCGACCCGTTGCCCACGAAGCGCGAGCGGGAGACTTCAGCGCCGCCCGGCCGGTCATCAACCGGAAGGTCGGACGACGATCGAAGTTCATCCAGCCCGCGATGCACATAAGTCAACTGATCCCAAACCGCGCGACACGATCCGCACGATTGAACATGCTCGCCGAGGCGCTGCGAATCACCGGCTGACAGGGCTTCATCCAGCCGATCGTGCATCCAGTCTCGGAATTGATCGCAGTTCATGACCGATCGCTTTCGCTGGCTGCTTCCGCTCCGAAGTACTCCGGCCGCCGATTGAGAATCGTCGCTCGCATGGCCTCGCGTGCGGCTTTGACATGCACGCGCGCCGTGCTCCGCGAAATCTCCATGATGTCAGCAATCCGTTCGTAGGACATTTCTTCAAGATGCCTCAAGGTGATGGCCGTGCGCTGCTGCGGCGATAGTTGTTCGATCGCCCAGCGGACGATGGCTGCCCGCTCGTTCGATTCGACCGGGTCCTGCGAATCGACCCACCCGCGTTTGTCGTCGATCGCCTCGCGCTGAACCCGCGTTCGGCGGGCATCAGCCCGGCGAAGCAGCAGGCATTGACGAACGACAATCCGACAGGCCCAGGACCATAACTTTGTTGGATCACGAAGCTGACTCCGTCTCTGATGTACCAATGCCAAGGCGTTTTGAACGGCGTCCTCCGCGTCGAATCGGTTCCACACGAACCGGTACGCCAGCCGGACGAGCCGTCCGCGACGGTCGTCGAGCGACCCAAGCCCCTCGGCCTGCCCATCCCTGCCGTCGCTGTCATGTCCCATGGGCTTGTCCACAACCACCTCAACAGACTCACCCCACCCGCCCGCCGTTTAGACCGATTCGTCGTTTCCCGCAACATGGATTCGGCTGATTCGTAACCCGTTGATTCAAAGGGTCTTACGCACCACGACGCCGGCGGGTGCGTCGCAGTCTTTCATTTCGAACGTAGAGAGGAATCCAGCCCCGAATAGCAGTACAGCGCAATGTC
>JAJDDS010000146.1 GCA_029260195.1 Phycisphaerae bacterium | reverse complement strand
CGGCCCCAGGCGTGGTGGACGCCCATGGGGTTGTTTGCGGTGATGGGTCCGTCGAGGAAGGACCATTTTTCGTTGCCGCGGTTTTTCTCGCGCAGCTTCTCGAAGGACTTATTCTCCGCCCAGAATGCGAGGATGTCTCGCTCCATGGCGGGGAAGTCGGTTTTGGGTTCCACCTGCTCGAAGGCCATCAATCGCTCCTGCGTCGGGGTTCACTCATCTCGGGCCTCTCGACCGCAAGCGGGGTAGTATAGGGAGATCCGGCGCGATCGGAAACACGCGGCGTGGCTACCCGGGATGCCCATGGCGAGGCGGTTGCGGGATCGCGATCGAGGGCACGCGCGATGGAGTATTTCGGAGCGCAGGTCTGTCGGCGTCAGAACGACTTTTGGAAGATTGCCATTCCGCGATTGTCGGAGGTGGTGAACCGGAGACCGTGGGGTCGGTTCGTGACGAACTCGCGGCCTACGATGTTCACGCCGATCGCGACGCAGACGGGGTTTTCGAAATCGTCGAGCCAGAGATAACCGCCCGGGCGCAAGACGCTCTCGAAGACAATCATGTCGGTGCGGGCGGTCTCGACGTCGTGTCCGCCGTCAACGATCGCCAGGTCGAGCGTCGCGGCTGGGTTGGAGTTGAGTACTTGCACCAGGGTTGGCGCGAGAGTGTGCTTGGTGTCACCGGTAATGAGGTGCAGGTTTTCGTATTTCGCCCTGATGACCTCCGCCGCCTTGGGGGTGGCTTCGTATTTTCCGATGTCGAACGAGATGAGCGACCCGCCGCCGTACGTTTCCATGGCTCGCAGGATGACGCAGGCGCTGTGGCCGACGTTGAAACCGGTCTCCGCGACCAATTGCGGCCGGGTGAGGCGGACGAAGGCGTAAAGGAACTCGGCTTGGTCCGGGGTGATGTAGCCCTCCGGGGTCTCGGGGAGCTTCTGGATCAGTTCGTTCAACTCGGTATCGATGTGTGCGTACATGTTCGTGGGCTCTGGTATTGGGTGGACGCGGGCACGGGGTTGGATCGGCGGAACTCGCTGGGATTCTTGAGGGAAGGTGGCGCGGGGCGACGGGCGAGCGTGGGATCCGGCGAGTGATTGGTGCGGTTGGCCCGGGCGGATATAATCGGTGTCATGACAACACCCGGTACCCCGGACAACGCAGTGGTCTCCGCGACCGTCCGCCTCGACGGAACACGGTTGACGTTGGCTATTCTGGAGGAGGCGTTTGATCGCCCGCTCCACGTCGAGATCGACGACACGGTCTGGCGGCGCATCGAGGCATGTCGCGCCATCGTGGACAAGATCGCTGCGGGCGATGTTGCGGTGTATGGCGTCAACACCGGCTTTGGGCACCTGTGTCACAAGCGGGTTGATCGCGAGCGGCTGGACGATCTTCAATACCATCTGATTCGATCGCACGCGGTCGGCGTCGGTCCCGAAGCGCCGGACGCGATTGTGCGGTGGATGATCCTGTTCAAGATACACGCGCTGGGGATGGGCTTCAGTGGCGTGCGAAAGGACACCGTGCGTTGCCTGGCTGACATGCTCAACCACGACGCCCTCCCGGTCGTCCCAACGCAGGGATCCCTCGGCGCCAGCGGAGACTTGGCGCCGCTGGCACACATGGTCATGCCGCTCATCGGCGAAGGCAAGATCCGCCGCGGTGACAAGACGATGCCCGCGCCCGAGGCGTTCGCCGTCGCGGGGATCGAACCTGCATGGTTGGGGCCGAAGGAGGGGCTGGCGCTGATTAACGGTACTCAGTTTATGAGCGCGTATGCAGCGACTATTCTGGTGCGGGCGCGGCGGGCTGCCAAGTTCGCCGACATCATCGCAGCGATTTCGCTGGAGGCGCTGCGGGGAAGCGTCAAGCCGTTCGACGAACGTCTGCACGCATGTCGGCCGCATCCCGGCGCGATCGAAGTGGCGGAGAATTTTCGGGGCCTGCTGCGCGAGAGCGAGGTCATGGTGTCGCACGCCGACTGCGAGAAGGTGCAGGATCCGTACTCGCTGCGCTGCATTCCACAGGTCCACGGGGCCAGCCGCGATGCCATTCGTCATGCGACGGAGGTCGTCGAGCGCGAGATCAACTCCGTCACCGACAACCCGGTTATCTTCGAGGATGGGACGACCATCAGCGGCGGGAACTTCCACGGTCAGCCGATCGCGCTGGCGTTGGATTACCTGGCCATCGGACTGGCGGAGTTGGCGAGCATCTCCGAGCGGCGAACGTACTTGTTGCTCAGCGGACACGACGGGTTGCCGAAGCTGCTGATGCACGACACCGGGCTGAACAGCGGGTTCATGATCCCGCAGTACACGGCGGCTGCCCTGGTGAGCGAGAACAAGCTGCTGGCGTCGCCGGCTTCCGTGGATTCGATCCCGACGTCGCTGGGTCAGGAGGACCACGTGAGCATGGGGGCGATCTCAGCCACCAAAGCCTGGCGGATCATGGACAACCTGGAGAACGTGTTGGCCATCGAGCAGTTGTGCGCCGCGCAGGCGCTCGATTACCGCATGCCGCTCAAAGCCGGCATAGGCCCCCGCGTCGCCCGCGAGGTCATCCGCGAGGTCATCTCGCACACCGAGCAGGACCGCCTGTTCGGCGAAGACATCGCCGCGTCCCTCGCCCTTCTCCGCTCCCGACGCGTCTTGCAAGCCGTCGAAAACGAACTGGGACCGCTGCGTTGAAGAACGCTGGCCGGCAACGAAGGCGGGTCCGTGTGAAACGCTGACTGGTGCGCCGAGAACGCCTCACGGGCGCGGCTTCCGCGCCGGGCGGTTACCTTGTATTCGCTGCGGTGGCGGCCTAAACTTGCGTGGAACGCCCCCAACGGTGTCTGCGATGAAATGAGCGCCAGCAACATGATTCTTGAGAAGCTTGCCCCAGTCGGGGAAACCCTGCGCAATCTCGGCATGCGTCGGCTGGCGCTGTTCGGTTCGGCGGCGCGCGGAGAGTCGGCCGAAGGGAGCGATCTGGATTTCTTGAGCGAGCTTGGGACCAAGACCTACGACGCATACATGGACGTCAAGGAACTGCTCGAAGGGGTCGTCGATCGGCCGGTCGACCTGGTGCTCGTCGACGCTGTCAATCCGGACCTTCGCGACGCGATCCTGTCGGAGGCGGTGGATGTCCCGGGGTATTGAGGTCTACTTGCGGGACATGGCGGACGCCGCGCTCCACGTTGCCCAATACACCTCGGAGCTGTCCCAGCGGGAGTCCATTAATGACTGAAAAACGGTTGACGCGGTGGTATGAGGGTGATAATGACCCGGTGTTATTGATTGACAGCATCCCTCTGTACGCCTAGGTTGACCAGGAGTCAGCCGGGGGTAGGCGTGCAACCCGGTGAGCAGTTGCCATGGCCTATGTGCCACATGACGAGTTTGTCATCGAGTATCGTGCCGGTCGAATTGGAATGAGCTACGACCTATCTCTTGCTCTAAATGCTGTCGCTCAATTGGGCAGAAGGCGTGACCAGCTGTACCAGATTGCGATTAGTGTCGCAGGGGGGGCGACTTCCCTAGGGGTATTGGCTTTGATTGCCGCACTTGTACTCCAAGACTGGTGGCTCCTCATTGCAATGGCAACCGGATTAATTGGCAACTTCGCCGGCGCGGCAATCCACCGGATGTTCACAAAGGGCATCGCTTTAGTATGTTGCGTATTCGTGTTTTTCATTTCGGCAGGGATTCTGTTGGCGACCGGCAATCTTATGCCCGCGATCTTGAGCCTCACTTTTTTCCTGGTTGGATACCTCAACATGGTTCTGACGTACCGTTTGGCAAAGCGTGTTTTCACCAAGCACATATTTTCGAGTAAACAATTCTACGACGAGTTACTTGAGAATGATCTCATAGCTGTCATTGAACGAGGAACATGAATCCCGTCATTCGAAATGTAGCTAGGCCCGGATCTCAGCGGGTGGGACGGGTTTTCGCAGCGAAGCGGAGCAAGGTCGAGAAATTCAGGAGTTCTCCCACGGCTTGGTTGCGCCAAGCCGTGCCACCCGCCGCAAAGGGTTGAAGCATGCGTGATGATTCTCGTATGGCCCCTTGAGGAGTCTGGCAGTGATCCGGAACTGATCGCAAACTAGCGAGGGTCATGATGGTTACGTCACATTTCGACATTCCTGGGGAGACGATCGCGAGTTTTTGCCGTGGGCATCACATCCGACGATTGGCGCTGTTCGGGTCCGTGCTGCGCGACGATTTTGGTCCGCACAGCGATGTGGACGTTCTAGTGGAATTCGAGCCAGGCCACACACCGGGCTGGGAGATCGTCGACATACAAGATGAGCTTTCAGGGCTATTTGGGGGCCGTAGAGTGGATATGGTGAATCCCAAGTACCTCAACCGCTGGATTAAGGACCGCGTGCTGGCCGAGGCGGTCGTGGAATACGAGGCGTCCGATGGCACACGATGACACTGCCTATCTCGGGCACATTGTTGACACGGCGCGGCGGGCGGTTCAGAGAGTCCACGGCTTGACTCGTGATGACTTCGACCGGGAGGACGACCTGCGCATTGTTCTCACGCACTGGATACAGATCATCGGTGAGGCGGCTTCGCGTGTGTCGGCATTGCCCCGAGAAATGCATCCGGAGATTCCCTGGCGCCGAATCGTTGCAATGCGCCATCGAATCGTGCATGACTATATGAACATCGACGAAGATATCCTGTGGGAGGTGGCAACGCGCAGTCTCCCCGAATTGATCACGCTCATAGCACCGCTCGTTCCATCGGAGGAACCCTGATAATGGATACCCAGAGCGTCGCTGGCGAGCCCGGCGCGACGACCGCGGGCCGGGCGACACACGCCCGAACCGTTCGCGCGCCGCGCGGGAGCGACATTGTCTGCAAGGGCTGGCAGCAGGAAGCAGCCATGCGGATGATCATGAACAACCTCGATCCCGACGTCGCGGAGAAGCCGGATGAACTGATCGTCTACGGTGGGAGCGGGAAGGCTGCGCGGACGTGGAAAGACTTTGATCGGATCGTGGCTGCGTTGAAGGAACTTGAGTGTGATGAGACACTCTTAGTGCAGTCGGGGCGCGCAGTGGGAATCGCCAAGACACACCCCGACGCACCCCGCGTGCTGATCGCCAACTCTCTGCTCGTTCCGCACTGGGCGAACTGGGACGAATTCCGCCGGCTCGAAGCAATGGGTCTCACCATGTACGGGCAGATGACGGCTGGCAGTTGGATCTACATCGGAACGCAGGGCATCCTGCAAGGTACGTACGAGACGCTTGGCGCCGTCGGGCGACAGGAGTTCGGCGGGTCGCTCAAGGGGAAACTCGTCGTCACCGGCGGGCTCGGCGGCATGGGCGGCGCTCAGCCTTTGGCTGTTACCATGAACGACGGTGTCTGTTTGGTGGCGGAGGTCGACCCGGCCCGCGTCAAGCGCCGCATCGACACGCGATACTGCGACAAGTCGACGGCAGACCTCGACGAAGCGCTTCGCTGGTGCGCGGAGGCGCAGGGTAAGGGCGAGGGGTTGTCGGTGGCTGTCGTCGCGAACGCAGCCGACGTGCTCGAAGAGCTTATCGAGCGCGGCGTCACGCCGGATATTCTGACGGATCAGACGTCGGCCCACGACGCGCTCGATGGCTACGTGCCGAACGGCATGAGTTTCGAGGAGGCTGTCGCGATGCGCAAGAGCGATCCCGACGTCTACATCAAGGAGTCCATGCGCACGATGGGCGCCCATGTCACAGCCATGCTCGAACTGAGGAAGCGCGGCGCGGTGACGTTCGATTACGGCAACAACATTCGCGGGCAGGCCACGCAGGTCGGCGTGTCGAACGCGTTTGATATTGAAGGGTTCGTTCCGGCGTACATCAGGCCGCTGTTTTGCGAGGGGTCGGGACCGTTTCGCTGGGTTGCGCTTTCCGGTGATCCGAAGGACATCGCGAGAACGGACCGGGCTGTCCTCGAGACGTTCCCTGAGAACGAACATCTGTGCCGGTGGATACGATTGGCTGGGGAGCGAATTGCGTTTCAGGGTTTGCCGTCGCGTATCTGCTGGCTGTCGTACGGTGAGCGGGCCAAGATGGGGCTGGTGTTCAACGATCTGGTGGCTCGTGGCGAGATCAGTGCTCCGATTGTCATTGGGCGCGATCACCTCGATTGCGGGTCGGTCGCGTCGCCCAATCGTGAGACCGAGGGTATGAAGGACGGTTCCGACGCGATCGCCGATTGGCCGATTCTGAACGCGCTCTTGAACACCGCGTGCGGCGCGAGCTGGGTTAGTGTGCATCACGGCGGCGGCGTCGGCATCGGCTACTCCATCCACGCCGGACAGGTCATCGTCGCGGACGGTACGCCCGGAGCCGCCGCTCGCTTGCAGCGCGTCCTAACAGCCGACCCCGCCACCGGCATCTTCCGCCACGTCGACGCCGGTTACGAAAAAGCCCAACGCATCGCCGAGGAACGCGGTGTGAAAACACCAAAGTAGGATCTGCGCGCATGGCACCGGTTTTTGAGCTGTACTTCGCCGCCGTGGAGAAGGTAAGGCAACGACTAATGCGCGCGACGGCTGCGCTTGACGCGGCGGGCGTCGCCTACGCCGTCATCGGCGGCAACGCCGTGGCAGCTTGGGTCGCCGAGAAAGACCCGGCGGCTGTACGCACCACGCGCGACGTGGACATGATGGTCCGGCGCGAGGATCGCGACGCGGTCGTCACCGCGATGGAAGCCGCCGGATTCATCACACACGTAGTTCGGCGCTTTCTGATCTTCACCGAACCCGACGCCCCGAATCGCCGCAATGGCGTACGTGTCATGTTCTCGGGTGAGAGGGTGCAGCCCTCCTACAGTCACGAGACGCCGGACGTCGCTGCGGCGCTGACAACGCCGGACGGCTACCGCGTGCTCGACCTGGAATCGTTGCTCATCATGAAGCTGACGTCCCTTCGCGACCGGGATCGAACCCACATGCGCGATCTTCTGAGCGTCGGCGGGATCACCGGCGAATGGTCTCACCGGTTGCCCCCCGGACTCCGCGGGCGCTTTGACGCGATTGTGGGCACGCCCGAAGAGCCGGACTGGACCGATGAATGATTTTGGAGCAGCTCGCGGCAGGTTCTCAGAGCGGTCGCATCCATGGGCTGAACTCGGTCACCCGACACAACGGAGACTCGCAGTGCCCAAGTTGAAAAGCGAGACGCCTTGGCGTGACAAGCTGGAA
>JAJDDS010000145.1 GCA_029260195.1 Phycisphaerae bacterium | reverse complement strand
CGCGTACGAATGCAAGTATCACGACGTCAGCTACGATACGGGTCCACGGGCGGCGGTGCTCGTCGACGACGGACTTGCCTACGCGCTGGGGACCATGGGGCACTTCCACTGCCTCGACGCGAACGACGGAACGATCGTTTGGAAGAAAGACCTCAACGCCGAGTATCGCATTCGCATGCCCATCTGGGGGATCGCAGCCACTCCCGTCATCGAGGGCGATCTGGTGATCGTTCACATCGGCGGCGAGGAGAAAGCGTCGTTGGTCGCGTTCGATAAGAAGACCGGCGGTGAGAAGTGGCGGGCGCTCGATGACAACGTCTCCTACTCCGCGCCGCGTGTAATCGATCAGGCTGGGCGGCGCGTGTTGGTGTGCTGGACGGCGGAGCGCGTCGTGGGGCTCGATCCAGAAACCGGGAAGCTGCATTGGCAGCATCCGTTCGAGCAGCGTCGAATGGTCATCAACATCGCCGATCCGGTGGTGCACCGTGACATGTTATTCGTGTCCAACTTCTTCGACGGATCGATGCTGCTCAAACTGCGTCCGGATAAGCTCGCGGTCGAGTTGCTGTGGCGGCGCGGGGGCGAGGACGAGCAAAACACCGACGCGCTGCATTCGATCATCTCGACGCCGTATCTCAAAGGGGATCACATTTATGGCTGCTGCAGCTACGGCGAGTTGCGCTGTCTCGATCTGAAGACCGGCGACCGTGTTTGGGAAAGTCTCAAGGCTGTTCCGAAAGCCCGTTGGTCCACCATTCACTTCGTCGAGCACGAAGCTGATGTCTGGATGTTCAACGAGCGCGGCGAACTTATCATCAGCCGGCTTTCGCCTGCGGGATTCAAGGAGATCAGCCGCGCCAAGCTCATCGAGCCCACGCTCGGCCAACTCCGGCGGCGTGGCGGTGTCTGTTGGACGCATCCCGCGTTCGCGGGACGACGGGTGTATGTGCGCAACGATGAGGAACTGGTGTGCGCCGATTTGTCGGCGAAGTAAGCGTGGGGGGGGCGAGATGGTCACAATCCTGACGCGGGCGTGACGTACGATTTGACTTGCGTGGCGGCGTTTGTCACACTGTGCGGGTCCGTCATTTCCGGGGCAACGAAAATCGGAGGTGCGCCATGTCGCTGACCGAGGGGCTTCACCGGGGGATGGTGATCCGGCACGAGGGGCAGGTCTACACGGTCGAGGATTTTCGGGTCGCGCAATCGGGCAAGCAGAAGCCGACGGTGCATATCAAGCCACGCGACATCAAGACAGGTCACCCCACCGACCGCACGCTCGAGCAACTGGGCCGACTCGACGAAGTGCCCAGCGAGATGCGGACCATGCAGCTACTCTACGCATCGGGGCGCGATCGTGTGTTTATGGATACCGAGACGTTCGATCAGTTCGCCCTCGGCGAGGACATGTTGGGGGACGCGCTCGATCTCCTGGTCGAGGAGGAGACGTACCGGTTTCGCACGATCGATGGCCAGGTCGTCAGCCTCGAACTCCCCGACGTCGTCGCGCTCGAGGTGGTCGATACGGCGCCGGTCGAGCACGCCGGCGGCCACACCGGCGTGCGCAAAGAAGCCAAGCTCGCGGGGGGGCTGGTCGTGCATGTCCCGCTGTTCATCAAAAACGGCGATCGCATTCGGGTCACGACGGCGAGCCGGGGGTACCACGGGAAGGAGCATTAGGAGACGCGAGCTGAATTGAGAATGTCGAATAGCGAATGGCGAATGAAGGATGCAGACGGTGTCTTCCCTTCGCTATTCGACATTCTGCATTATTCTCTCGAGAAACGGTTGGACGGCGTCTTGCATTGCAGTGTCCAGCCGGCCGAACGCGTCGCCGAGTTCGGTGACAACGTATGTCATCCGCACGGCGCGCACGTACCGCGGCAGGTCGACGGCTTCGGTGGCGCGAACGGTGATGGCGACCAAGTGTCCGTCGACATCGAACACGCCGCCGCCACTCATGCCACCAGCGGCTGACCCTTCGATGAACATCTCGACGTCCGCGTCGTACGGGATGCCGCCCTCCTCGTCACCGGCGTTACCCAGCGCTTCGACGGCTGCGCCAGCCTCGTCGTCGGACAGAACGACACCGACACCGGCAGTCATGCCACCCGCGAAACGCGGATGACTCGGGAACCCGAGAATGAGGACGATCTGGCCCGGTTCAACGTCGGCGTGCGTTGGATCTGCCAATGTGTCACCGGCGGGATCGTAGATGGACGGGGGTTGGTTGGTGAGCGGTTCGGGAGTTCCGAGGGGCGGGCCTGGGTCGAGCTTCTGTGAATCGAGAACAGCCAGGTAGAAATCGTGTTCCGGCGTGATGTCGCGGAACCCGTCGTCGTTCTGGTCGGCGGGGATCGCGGGGTTGTAGAGCACGAACATGGGCGAGAGACGGTCGTCGACCGCGCGACCGCTCGCGGCGATCAACCGGATTCTGGCGACGCCGGTTTCGTCGGCGGGATTGCGAACCGTTTCGGGAACGTCCGCGTCACCCACGCCGAGGAACCCGACGCCGAGCGTATGGACGGCGGACGTCATGATGGCTGTTCCGTGATCACCGCGGAGGGTCCATACGGCGGCGCTGGCGGAACTGGAGCGGGCGACACGTCCATGCACGCGGTCCAACCAATCGTGACAGGCGTGGTCCGGGTCAGCCAGCACTTCGTCCACCATGAACAGGTCGGAGACAGCCGTGCAGTCCGCAGGCGCGGGGGATGCCCCGGTGGGCAGTCCCGGCGTGCTGCAGCCTGTCGAAGAGGTGAGCGCCGCGAGGCTGAAAGCTATGGTGACGGCTGTCGTCGGAAAGCGGTGCATAGGTTTGCGACGGTACTCGATGGGGCCGGCGACGCAAAGTTGATTCCCTCGTAAAAACTTCTGGCGTTTTTGGGCTTGCGGTGCGCCGCGTGCGGGTGATTCTGGGTTGACGGAACAAGATCACGCCGGTTTGTCAAGGACGGTTACGCATGTTTCGACGCACGGATTCGCAAGCGACT
>JAJDDS010000144.1 GCA_029260195.1 Phycisphaerae bacterium | reverse complement strand
GGGCTTGAATACTACTCGCGCCTCGAAGAGGGCGCGCTCTACACGTTCTCCTGGAGCACACCCGGACCGAACGGCGAAACCGAGAGGCAGCCGTGCCCGATGCACGAGGAGCCGCTACGTCTCGTGCCGCTCGACGCCCGCAAGGAGGTTCTCGATGCCATAAACCGCAACACGGACGAACTGCATCAGGTCCGTGTCGAGGGCGATTTGGACCCGTTCTGCCGCAAGATGTACGACGATCTACTGCTCAAGTACGACGGGGATTGGCGAAAAGTCATGGACCACGTCGTCGTGCGGCGGTTTATCCTCAGCGAGAAGGACCGACGCGGGATCGGGACCTTCCAACCGAAGGATGAGAAAAACCAGGATTCCACCGAACTGACCGGCGATATCAACTACCGAAAAATCGCCGAGTACGGAACCGACAGCGACCCCCGGGCATTTAACTTCGACGGCGAACTCAATATCGCCAACCGCGGGCTGGTCGAGTTCATCGAGGTGCTCAAGCTCGACGTCGCGTTCCTCTACGATCTTCTCGGCGCCTCGCAGGAACACTCCATCAAACCGAAGAAATTCGCCCAGACCGACATCGACGAGGTCATCATCGGGCACACCAACGAACCCGAGTACAAGAAGCTCCAGTCCAACGATTTGATGGAGGCGTTCCGCGACCGGACCATCAAGATCGACATGCCCTACAGCATCCGTCTGGACGATGAAATCAAGATCTACAAGAAGGACTTCAACAACGAACGCATCCGCGGCATCCACATCGCCCCGCACACCATCGAGATGGCGGCCATGTGGGCGGTGCTCACCCGCCTCGAAACACCCAAGAAAGCCGGCCTGACCTTGATGCAGAAGCTCAAGCTCTACACCGGAAGGACCGTGCCCAACTTCACCGAGGACTCCATCCGAGAGTTGCGACTCGAAGCGCCGCGCGAGGGGATGCAGGGCATTAGCCCGCGCTACATCCAGGACAAGCTGTCCAACTCGCTGGTCTCCGATCAGGCGCTGCAGGAGAAGTGCATCAACCCGTTCATGCTCATGAACGAGCTCGAATCCGGCCTCAGTCACCACAGCCTCATCAACGATGAGGAAACGAAGAAGCGTTACAATGAACTGCTGGGGCTGGCGCGTGAGGAGTACGAGGACATTCTCAAGAGCGAAGTGCAGCGGGCGATCAGCGCCGATGAAGACGCCATCAAGCGGTTGTGCTCGAACTACATCGAGAACGTGCGTGCCTACACTCAACATGAGAAGGTACGCAACAAGTACACCGGCAAAGACGAAGAGCCGGATGAGCGCCTGATGCGTTCCATCGAAGAGAAGATCGACATCTCCGACTCACGGAAGGACGATTTCCGCCAGGAGATCATGAATTACATTGGTGCGTTGTCGCTGGACGGGAAGAAGTTCGAGTATCTGACCAACGAACGGCTGCACAAAGCACTCGAACTCAAGCTGTTCGAGGACCAGCGCGACACGATCAAACTCAAGAACGTCGTGTCGGGCGTCGTCGACGACGAGACGCAAGCCAAGATCGACGTCGTCAAGCAACGGCTTATCAAATACTTCGGGTACAACGAGACCAGCGCGACCGACGTGTTGAACTATGTCGCCAGCATCTTCGCGCGAGGGGACGCGCAACAGGAAGACTAGTGCAGTGCTTCAATCAGGCGGTGTTCTCTCAGAGCCCTGACCGTCAGGGAGGGTCTCGGGGACCAGGATAACTCCCCCCTGGTGAACGCGGTGTCGCAGGACCGAGCCATGATTCACGGCATCACAAAAGACCACCAGCGGTTTCGCCAGATCGTCAAGGGCAAGATCCGCGAGGACCTGCGCAAGTTCCTGACGCGCGGCGAGTTGATCGGCCGTGAGGGCAAGCACGCCGTCAGTATCCCAGTCCGCGGGATCGAGATGCCGCGGTTCCGCTACGGCGACAACAGTGACAGCGGCGTCGGATCGGGAGACGCCAGCGCCGGCGACCAAGCCGACGTCGATGGCGAGGGCGTCGGACCGGGTGGAACTCAGGAAGGGAATCACATACTCGAGGTCGAGGTCAGCCTGGACGAACTTGCGGACATCCTCGGAGAAGAACTCGAACTCCCCCGCATCGAACCCAAGGGAAAACGGCGCATCACGAGCGAGAAAGACCGCTACTGCGGTATCCGCCAGGCCGGACCGGAATCGCTACGCCACTTTCGTAGAACCTACCGACGCGCGCTGCGCCGACAGATCATGACCGGAACCTACAATCCGGAAAATCCGCGCATCGTCTTCGAGCGCCGGGACAAGGTCTTTCGGAGCTGGAAAACCGTCATGAGCCCGAAGTCCAACGCGGTCATCGTCTACATGATGGACGTCTCCGGGTCGATGGGAGACGAACAGAAGGAACTCGTTCGTCTCGAGGCATTCTGGATCGACGCTTGGCTGCGACGGAACTACGAGGGCATCGAAAGCCGCTACATCGTTCACGACGTCCGCGCCGGCGAGGTCGACCGCGAGACCTTCTACCGCATCCGTGAGGACGGCGGAACACGCATCAGCAGCGCTTTCCGCGCAGCCCGCAACCTGATCGAGAACCAATACGTCTCGGACGAGTGGAACATCTACCTGTTCCATTTCTCAGATGGCGACAACAGCAGCGAGTCCGACAGTCGCGAATGTTGCGCCATGCTCCGCGACCACCTGCTGCCCGCATGCAACATGTTCGGCTACTGCCAAGTCGCCAGCGCGTACGGAAGCGGGAACTTCATCAACGTCCTGCACGAGCAGATGGACGGCGAGGAACGACTCACCACAAGCCGCGTCAACAACAAGGACGACATCTACGACAGCATCAAGGAGTTCTTTACGGCGGGACGATGAGATGTGTCGCGCGCGAGGGTGCGCGCCACACGCAGTGTGCCAGCCGACAAACGACGGAAGCGGTTGGGAGTTGAGATGATCGACCGAGCAAAACCCAGCAGCCTGCCACGCGAACTGGCGGAATGGACCGACAGAATCGCGGCGCGCGCCGTCGAGGAGGGGCTGGATTTCTACGAGACCATCTTCGAGATGCTCAACGCGGACCAGATCAACCGCATCGCAGCCTATGGTGGATTCCCGCAGCGTTACCCCCACTGGCGATTCGGAATGGAGTACGAACGCCTCCAGCGGACGCACCGGTACGGCCTCGGCAAGATCTACGAAATGGTCATCAACAACGACCCCTGCTACGCCTACCTGCTCAACGACAACGCGGTGGTGGATCAGAAGCTGGTCATGGCCCACGTCTACGGCCACTGCGACTTCTTCAAGAACAACCACTGGTTCTCGAAGACAAATCGCCGAATGATGGACGAGATGGCCAACCACGCCACCCGCGTGCGACGCTACATCAATCGTATCGGACTCGAACCGGTCGAGCGGTTCATCGAGACCTGCAACGTCATCGACGATCTGATCGACCCGCACTCCGTGTTCATGCGCCGCGAGCCGGCGCGGGAACCGGCCGACGACGATGATTGCCCCGCGTCCGACGTCACGCGGTTCCCAGCCAAGTCCTACATGGACCGGTACATCAACCCGCCCGACGCGCTCGATCGCGAACGGGAGTCCGACCTTGACGCCCAACCCCCCGCCGGTGGTGTCCCCGAACGACCGACCCGAGACATCTTGCTTTTCCTTTTGGAGTACGCGCCGCTCGCCGACTGGCAGTCGGACATCCTGTCGATGATTCGCGAGGAGGCGTACTACTTCGCGCCGCAAGGGCAAACCAAGATCATGAACGAAGGATGGGCGGTGTACTGGCACTCGACCCTCATGACCAACTACTGCCTCCGCGACACCGAACTCATTACGTACTGCGATCACCACTCCGGAACGCTGGCGACGTCGCCCGGTCGCCTGAATCCGTACAAGGTCGGCGTCGAGCTGTTTCGCGACATCGAGCGCCGTTGGAACACCGGACGCCACGGACTGGACTACGATCGCTGCGAGGACATGGAACAGCGCCGGTCATGGCAGACCCGCACGCCCCCCGAAGGGCGCGTCGTCGGACGCGGTT
>JAJDDS010000143.1 GCA_029260195.1 Phycisphaerae bacterium | reverse complement strand
CCCTTTCCCCCCGACCGGGGACGGGGCATTCCTGAACTGGCTGACACGGATCGCGGAGAACACCCTGCGAAACGCCATTCGCGAGCTCAATTGCCAGAAGCGTCCGCCCCGACATCGCCTCGTCGACGATGCGTATGTTTCGATCGTCGAAACGCTCGCGGGTTCGCAATCGACCCCCAGCCAGCACGTCGCGCGGAAAGAATGCCGCATCGCGATTGAGGCGACCCTCGTCATCATGCCCCCGGACTACGCGACAGCCATCCGCATGTTCCACCTCGAAGGCCGCTCCGCGTCGGAAATCGCCCATGAACTCGGGCGCTCGACGGGGGCTGTCTACATGCTCAAATCCCGCGCTTGGCGTCAACTCGCCAGTCTTCTTGGGGATGCGACTCGCTTTTTGGGTCGGACTGCGTGAGATCGGCGTTTGGTTCGTTGCTGAAGGTGTAGGTGCGCTAATGCCGACGAATGACAAACACAAACGCCCTCGAAACGGCGACGCCAAAGCTCGGCGACTTGTAGAATACGCGCGCGTCCAATCGGAGCGGACCCTGCAAGCCAAACTGGCGTCCACGCCGCGCGAGTTGCCGGAGGACTTGTTCCCGGGATACCGAATCGTTGCGAACGTCAGCGGCGGTGGGCAGGGGCGCGTCTACGAGGCCATCGACGAATCAACGCAGCGGCGCGTCGCGATCAAGGTGCTGCGGTCCGGTCCGTTTGCGGGCGAAGCCGAACACGGTCGTTTCGAGCGCGAGATCCAGATTCTCGCCCAACTCCAACATCCAAATATCGTCACCATCCACAGCAGCGGGACGGTCGCGCTTGAGCCGTATTTCGTGATGGACTTCATCGAGGGACAGGCGCTCGACAAGTACGTCGCCGGCAACCATCTCTCGATCGAACGAATCCTCGCACTGTTCTTGCGAATCTGCGAGGCGGTCAACGCGGCGCATCTGCGTGGCATCGTCCATCGCGATCTGAAACCGGGGAACATTCGGATCGACAACCACGGTGACCCGCACGTGCTCGACTTCGGGCTCGCCAAAACGGTCCCCGATCCGGGGGTGGGAAGAGCGGGCTCGTCGGACGCGACCCTCGACGGCCCATTCGTCGGCTCGCTGCCCTGGGCGGCGCCGGAACAAGTGATGAACGCGCCCGACTCGATTGACCTGCGGACCGACGTCTACGGGCTCGGCATGCTGTTGTACTTCATGCTGACTCAGTCGTTTCCGTATGAACCCAGGACGAGTAATTGCGACATGACGGACAGTATTCTTCGGAGCGAGCCGACGCCGCCGAGATCGCTTCGCCCCGAGATCGACGACGAGCTCAGTACCATTGTCCTGATGTGCCTGCAGAAGGAGCCGGACCGCAGATACCAGATCGCGGGCGAGCTGGCGCGCGACATCGAGCGCTACAGCGCGGGCGAGCCGATCGAGGCCAAACGCGACAGCGCGGGTTAGTTGCTTGGCAAGACGATTCGCCGTCATCGCGGATTGGCGATTGCAGCGGCTGTTTTCGTGCTGGTCAGCCTTGCCTACGCCGTGACGGTCTCATTCCTGTATCAGAGAGCTACGGAGTCTGAACGGCTTGCGGAAGAGCGCGCCGCGGACGTGAGCGAGCAGTATGCCATCACTCGGGAAGCGATCGCGTTCCTGGTCGGCGAAGTGTCGCGGAAGCTGAATCAGACGCCAGGCAACACCCGCGCGAGGCGTGATATTCTAGAGGGCGCTTTCGACCGACTGCTGCCACTGGTCGAGCAGCACAGCGGGGACCCGATTCTCCTCGAAGAGCTGATGCGTGCCCACTATCAATTGGGCGACATCGCCATTGCTCTGAATCGTTTCGAGAAGGCGCGACAACATTTGCAAGAAGCGTTGGATCTGCGATTACGCCTCTCGCCGCGCGAGTCACAAAGCTCGGAGGAGTTGGCCGAACTGTCGATCAACTACGCCCTGCTTGGAGACGTGGCGCAAAAGGCGGGCGACGAGGATGCTCACGAACATTGGCACCGAAAGGCCCTTGAGATCGACGAAGGACTGGTTGACGCATACCCGGGCAATGCTCATTTTCTCGATAATCTCGCGTGGAGTTATAACCGACTGTCGTACTTTGCCGAAAATGTGCGAAAGGACCTGCCCGAGGCGCTGGGGCTCACGCTCAGGCAACTCGCAATCATGCAACGCCTTGCCGAAGCCGAGCCGGAACACGTCATTCGGCTGCATGGATTGGCCGCCGCCCATGGTCGACTGGTATGGCTCGCCGATAGGGTCGGCGATTCGGCCTCCGCAGCCCACCATGACGAGCGGGCGTTGGCGATCAGCGAGAGGGTGTTCGCCGCCGCCGGGAACGACCCGTTTCTCTTGTTAAATCACATCCTCATCGTCCGCCATCACTTCTCGCGCGCAGGCGAGATACCCCCCGATTGGAGTCGGTGCCGAACCGGCTCCAGCCGAGCCCACGCCGGTGGATTCACCTGAGAATCGCTTCGTTGATCATCAACCTCGCCGGGCGTCAGCGCATGCTCACGCAGAAACTCACTAAGGAGTTTCTGGACGACATCAACGAACGGCAGGTTGTGGCGTCGGCCGCTGACACCGCCGCCACCGCCGCTCGGCAGATCGTCGCTGACCGCTCTTACTACACAAAGAACGTCGTCGGAAAGCTCGAGAAGGAGTGGCCTGGGTTCAAGGGCGCCGACGACTACCACAGCATCGAGGGCGCCATCCCCTTGCCCGCCACTTTCCTCCGTGAGGTCTCCCAGTCCCTCGACGAGACCGCCGGCTATCGATACGACTTGCTGAGCAAGTGGAACATCGCCAAGGACAAGGGTCTCCGCGACGAGTTCGAACACGAAGCGTGGGAGAGGCTGTCAACCGATGCCGCCGTACCCTATGAACGCGTCGTCGCCAGCGAGGACGGCGCCGAACTTCGCCACGCCTTCGCCGACGTGGCCGTGACGGCGGGGTGCGTATCTTGTCACAACACTCACCCCGCCAGCCCCAAGAACGACTTCCAGCTCAACGATCTTATGGGCATCCTCGTCGTCTCCGTGCCCATCACTCGGGACGCGACGCTCGCCCCGGAATTGCTGAGTCGGGAGGACGATGCGGGGAGCGGCTCGTCCGACAAGACCGCGCAACTGTTTGCGACGACGCTGGCAGCGCTGCGCGACGGCGGCAGGACCTACCAAGACCTCGCGATGACCGATCCCGTGACCGTTCCCGCAACCGAGGATCCGGAGATCGTCGCCAAGCTCGCCGTCGTCGACGAACAATGGAAGCGATTGCAGAAGACGGTCGCCGCGTTGTGGGGGCGCGAAGTGGATTTCGGCGCGCCCGAGTTCGTCCAGCCCATGCGCGAACTCCGCGAGATCACCATGGTCTGCCTCAAAGAGATGAACACCGCCGTCGGCATGTGGCAGGCCAACACCGAATCGCGGACCGCCTTGATGTCCAACATTCAGCTCGCGTCACAACAATCTGCCAGGATGAGGCGACCTGCGTCGTCTATG
Organism: Phycisphaerae bacterium; assembly: GCA_029260195.1. GTDB lineage: Bacteria > Planctomycetota > Phycisphaerae > UBA1845 > UBA1845 > OFTM321. The sequence continues at coordinate 380 of JAJDDS010000143.1, read as the reverse complement.
GCATGCCCAAAGTGGCGGTCGAACTCGGCGCCGCCGACCACGTCGTCGCATTGAGCGCCATGCCCAACGTCGCGATGCAGAGTCTTCGCCGCATCGGCAAGTCCGTCGGCGCCGCCCCGTAAGGCACCCGCCCCCCCACACCGCGATCACCGCCAGCCGATTCGCCGTTCGCGAATCGTCGGGCGAGACTGCCACTTGCGCGGACCGGCCACCCGTGCTACACTTATGCTCCGCAGGGGGTGGCGACCGCCGCTGACCGGAGCGCGACGGACGGATCAGGACTGACAACCTCCACCCGCGCGACACCGCGATCAATCGTGTCGAAAACTCGAACAGGACAAACACGTGGACCGTTCCGCAATTTGTGACCTCTTCCTCGA
>JAJDDS010000142.1 GCA_029260195.1 Phycisphaerae bacterium | reverse complement strand
GTGCTGCTGTTGGACGAGGACACGTCCGCCACAAACTTCATGGTTCGCGATGCGCGGATGCAGGCGCTGGTCGACAAGGAGCACGAACCGATCACGCCGTTCCTGGATCGCGTCCGGGAGTTGTACGATGAACACGGAGTGTCGACGATTGTGGTCATGGGCGGTTGCGGAGACTATTTCGATTTCGCCGACACGGTGTTGATGATGCGCGGTTACGTGCCATATGATGTCACTCACGAAGCCCGGGAGGTGGCTCGGTCTCACGCTACACGCCGGCGAGCGGAGACCGCGTCTCCGATGGTCCGCGCGCAGCCGCGCACACCGCAGTCGGAGAGTTTCGATGCGTCCAGGGGGCGCCGTGACGTGAAGATCGACGCCCATTCGGTCGACCGCATCCTGTATGGTCGTGAGTTGATCGACCTGCGCGGCGTCGAGCAACTTGTGGATCCTAGTCAGACTCGTGCCGTCGGGCACGCGATCCACTTGGCGGCGGTCCGCTTCATGGATGGCCGGGCGACGCTTGCGAGTGTCGTCGATGCGTTGGAGGGGTTCTTCGATACCGAAGGCCTTGACGCGCTGGATCCATTCCACCGGTGCGAGCACCATCCGGGTGACTTCGCGCGTCCGCGTCGATACGAGATCGCAGCCGCGATCAATCGGCTGCGAACGGTTCGGATGTCGTGAACGTGGGCGTGGTGAAGGGAACGGGAAACCGATCAACGCAGAGAGCGCGGAGAGGGCAGGGGCTGCGGAACGCGCCGAACCTGCCATCGCGTATCCGCGCTCTCATCGCCTCTGCGGTGCACCCCTCATTGCTGCGTCGAGCGGGGAATACCGCGTATTGTCATTCCGATCTCTTCGCCTGCGCTCAGGGCAGGCTCCGCGGGGAATCTCGCCGCATCCGGGGCAAGGTGCCTCGCTACGCTCATCATGACGGTCACTGTTTGGTGCTTCCCGTAGTGATTAGAAATGGAGCTCCGGTCGTATGACGCGTCTGGTCTTTCAAGTGAGCATGCGCTGGTGAGTCGGTTTTTACTGGTTCTGGTGGGGTTGGCGGCGGTGGGGGTCCATACGCTACTGTTCGCGTTGGATGTGACGTTAGGATCGCCGCGGCGGATCGTCTATCCGTATTCGCCCGTTGCGGTGCTGCGATTCATCTCCGTCTGCAAGGCGATGGGACTGGTCATTCCGCTGATGGCTGGCGTGTGGTTGGTGGGATCGGGGCGTGAGGGAGGATCGTGCGGCAACGTCGCCGCGCTGGCGCTTGGGGCTCGGAAGCGTTTTTTGGGGGGCGTGCTGTTCGGGGTCGGGTACGCGGGGTTGGTGATTTGGACGTTGGTTGGGAATCCCGTGGGTTGGGCTGAGCATCAGTTCAACATGGTGTCCCCGTCGCAGGACGGGGCGTTTCTCATCGAGGCGCGGAGCATCGATTCGGTGGGGGCGTACTTGCGGGCGTATCCCGAACTCGCACGGCGCGACAGCGACCGGTTGCGTGGGCTGCGGGTGTTGAGCAACACGCCCGGAATTTCGTTGCTCGCCTACAGCGTTCGCATGTTGAATGACTGGTTGCCGGGGTTTTTCGATCGCATGGAACGCGGGGTGTTGGGCGACGAAGCCGATGTGGACGATCCCAATCGGGAGATCGCGGAAGGGGCGTGCATGGTGGCGGCGCTGACGGCGCTGTGGGGGATGTCAATCGTGTTCGCGTACGGGCTGGCTCGGCTGTGGTGGACGCCGATGACTGCAGTGGTGGTGGCTGTTGCTTGCGTGTTCACGCCGTCGAGTGTGATCTTCTCACCCGGGAAAGACCCAGCGCAGTTGTTCACGACGCTGGGGATGCTGTACTTCTGGTTTCGGGGTTGTAGGGGGGCGGACCCCGCGTCGGCGCTCGGGGCTCGGAAGGGTGCGTGGGCGTGCGCGGCGGCGGGGGCGGCGTCTGTGGTCGGGGCGATGGTCGGGTTGGTGCATGTCTGGATCGCGGGCATCGGGTTGGTGGCGACGGTTTGGTCCATGGGGTTGTCGTGGGAACGCCAGAGGACATTGCTTGTGCGATGCGTCAGCCCCGCGGTCGTTGGCGCTGTCATCGTGGCGGTCTTCGCGTACCTGCTTTGGGGTTGGAGCATTCCGGCGACGGTTGTCGCGACGGCGCGGCGTTACCTGGAGGTCCAGCACGACGTCTTGATATCGCCGTTTCACCACAATTTGATGGGCGGGGGGATCTTCGTGCTGCTGTTGGGTCCGGCGTTTTGGATGCTGAGTGTGATGGGCGTAGTCCGGCGATCGCGTGACGAGGCGGGGCGGTTGGGGCGATGCGTGGTGGTCGTGACGGGTGCCGTGATGCTATGCACGTACGTCTTCGCTCAGAACGCGGAGGTGGCGCGGCTTTGGGTTGTGTTCATCCCTCTTTTGGTGTGGGGCGCGGCGCTTCTCGCCTTGTCACCCGGCACGGAGTCCCCGCGCCGCCGTGCAGTGTTGACGGCTGTCTTAGCCTGTCAGCTCGTCGGGACGATGTCGCAGTGGTCGATGATGGACGCTCGGGGTACGGAAGATCGCGTCCTGAGCGGTCGCTACTTCGACGACTGATCGCTGGCGCATCGCTTGGGAATGAACGACGTTCTTCCGATCATCGCGACGGCACTGAAGGCGGCCTGACGCGAGCGCGGTTTGGGAGTACTGAACGGTACCGCTTCCTCATCAGTCTGTCGGAAGTCGGCACAGTTTTGTCAACCGATAGCGACGGGGCGGGATCGCACAACACGGGCTGACGGCACGACACGCTTTGTCGAACGGATTCTGGGTATGAGCGTCTTTCGAACGCTTGGCGGTTTTTTATTTTTACGGCATGCTGCGCCGCTTCCGATCAAGCGGCGGACTGAAGTCCGTAGATCGCGCGTCGAGTTTCACCGCGCAGCAACGCCTGGAACCGAGGGTTAGTGACGCCTGCGCCGGAGCGCCAGCGACGCGCCAAACGCCAACAACGCGAGCGCGGCTGGCTCTGGAACGCCGTGTATCGCGAACGCCGCGTTGTACAGATCGTTCGGGTCGAGTCCGGGCGTCTGATCCAGAATATCCGGCGTCAGGTTGTACTCCCCGAATCCTGGACTGGGGAACGCCTCCGCACGCCACATGAACGCTTCGCCATCGCCGTTGATGAAGTTGATTCCGTCATCCGCGTTCGTGCTCCACCCGATGCTCGTGAATGCGCCCGTAGCATTGCTGCCAAAGAACGTCATGTAGTAGTCGCCGCCCGACAGCGAGAAATTCACCGGAATCTCCGCCGCATCTTCCGATCCAGGGCAACCAGCCGGACCGCATCCGAGTTCGGGGAACGACCCTTCCAGGAGCATGTCGCCGTCCTCGGGGCGATTCTGCCCGTCGCGACTCCAGACGATCCAGTTGATGTCGTCTACGACGTTTCCGGTCGGGACGAAGTAGTAGAGATCCAACTGGGTGATGTCCCAGTCGCCCGCGGGCAGCGTAAACGGCTGAGCCGTCCAGCGCTCCGGCTGCGCCGCGCTGGGGTTGCCCGACGTCCACCCCAAGAACGTCTCGCCGCCCTGGAAGATCACCTGCCGCGGTACGCCGGTGTCAAACAGAACGTCGCCGCCGGCGAACACCGGCGTGCAAGTTGCCGCCAACAGCAAGACCAACATCCAAGCGCGCGTGTGCTGATACATAACGACCCTTTCGAGATGAGAGCTGCGTCTCCGCGACAGATCCCGCAACCACAACAGGACAAGCCAAGTCGCCCGCCGGCCACGCGCCCACAAAGAGACACCCGGCACGACGCACCGACACCGATACACTCTCTCTCATTCTCCCGGGTCGCCGACCCGCACATCCGCCGGCGCTCGATATGCTGGCGCCATTAGACCAAATCAGCCCGCCGAAATCAACATCTTCACTTGAATTCCGGCACCAAGGGTCAGTTTTTTTGCGTTTTTCGGCACAATGGGGCGTCAGCGGCCTCGGCGCACGCTTCGGCGCGGACCGCAATCGCAGATCGGGACTCGACTTTCTTGGGATGGATAGCAGAGCTACGGGTCGCCGGAAAACACCAATTGCAGCCCCGCAAAATCGCCAAAATCGACGTCCCCGTCGCCGTTGAAGTCGGCTGCGCTGCACGTATCGTCGCAGGCGTACGGCTGGCTGTTCGGTCCGTTGATGCACCCCTGGAAAAGCTCGTAGTCGTGCAGATCCACGTCGCCGTCGCCGTCCATATCGCCGGTCGCACCGGACGCGTTGAGCGAGATCGGCACGTCGCACGAGTTGCCCGCGCAGTCCGTAATCCGAACCGTTCCGACCCCACCAGCCCCCGACGCGCCGCACAACTCGACCGAATAGCGGACGATGGAATCACCCTCCGCGAACGAATCCGTGGTGAGGGTAAGATTCACCGCGCCTGGCGCCAGCGCAATCGAACACATCCCGCTGTCGTGCGCGCGATTATCCTCTGTCCGGCCGTCGAACCGCTCGGCGAATGTCTCTGACTCGATGGTCACCGACCAACTCTCGAACACGCCCACGTTGAAGTTGGCGTCGTCCGCGACACGAAGCGAATACGCTCCGGCGGCTGACCCGCCGTCGAGTGCGAACAATGCCGGTCCGCCTTCTGGTTGATGCGGACCCGTAAACGGTGCTGCGGACGAACTGTCCGGAATCGGCGCGTCAGCCTCATCGTCGAGCGTCGTGTCCAGGAAATCGTTGCCCGTCGAGCCGATGTCGGAGAACAGATTGATAAACGTCGGGCTGGTGAGTGCCATGTCGATGTCATCATCGAACGGATGCGTGATGTTGAACGTGATATTGAGGTCGCTGACGATGTCCGTGTCCGGAACGTCGATGGTCGAGATCACGCCGCTTGGGTTGCTCTGCGGCAACTCGGCCGGCAATTCGTTGCCACTGCGATAGCGCTTCGTCCGCCCCACCGATCCCGTACACATCGGACCGGACGCGTCGATTTCGACCAAAGTGAAACACCGCAGGCCGCATGCGTCGGTAACGCGCACGTACCCCCTGCCATTGACATTCGGATCGATTAGGCCGACCACGAACTCGACCTGCTGATCGCCGGTCGGCGGGTCGGGAGACACCGAAACCAATTGCAAATTGTCGGCGAACGGGGCCGTGGCTACTTCGACGATGCCGGTGTCACCGGGCGCCGATTCCGTTGCGATACCCTCGAAGTCGGACGTCAACTGATTGACCGCGCCGCCGCACACAGGCAGATGGTCGTCCCCCGTCGAACCCAGCAACTCGACCAGTAGATCGGTAACGTTGTCGGCGCAATCGTCGACACGAACCTGGCCCGCCCCGTCCATCGTCGGGTCAGCCAACGACACCACGTATTCCACGACCTGATCGCCGGGGGTGAAGTCGGCTTCCAGTTGCAGGTTGTCGTTCGCGGTGAGCGCTATCGAACAGATCCCCGCGCCTGGCGCCAAGTCCAGCGTCGACCCGACGAACCGCTCCGGACCGCACGGTGATTTCACCGTCATCGACCACCGCCGGAACGTCGACCGCGCTGAGCCCGCCCCCTGCTCGCGGAAGTCCGCCACGTACAGCTCCCAATCGCCGGACATCTCCTGCCCCGCCAGCCTGAACATGAAATGATCCCGGTCATCCGAGGTGATCCCGTCGCCGATGACATCGCCGCGGGCGTCCGGCTGATGCGGACCGAAAAACTCGATCGACCCGTTGGCTGGCTCCTCGTGGGCGTCGTCGACCGGGGGCGCGTCGTCGTCCAGTGTGATATCGATGATGTCCTTTGTCAGTCCGACGCTGCCGCGATCGTCCATGCCCACGCGGTTGACGAGCGACGCGAACGCGCCTCCGTGGGTCAATGTCGAGGCGATGCGCCCCAGGTCCTTCGTATCAACAGTCAGGTCCACCTCGACCTCGCCCACCACACCCGTATCCGGCACGCTGACCACCGAGACCACGCCGGATGCATCGTCCCCGATCAACTCGACCTGCACTTCGTCGCCGAACGTCAGATCCGTCGTCACTTCGCCGTCATTGGCTGGAGGCGTTACATCGGGTAGCCCGCTCAGATTCACCATGCTCTCGCAGACGTTTTCCGCCAAGTCCGTCACTGTGACGCGACACGAGCCGTCAACCGACGGGTTGACCAGCGCCACGAGGTAGTCGACCACCGGATCGCCCGGCAGGAAGTCGTCGGGAAGTTCGAGCTGCACGTTGACCGCGTCCTCGAGCGCGATCGACGCGATGCCGCAGTCGAAACCCTGCGTGTCCTCAACCGTCCCACTGAAAGTCTCCGGACCGGCGAAACCGGCGTTCAAATCCAGCGACCACCGCGCTAGCCGAGCGCCGCCCGACGCGCTGCTCGAGTCGTCGATGACGTTGAGTTGCCACACGCCCGATGCTTCTTCGCCGTTGAGCTTCGCCAACCCCTGCGGATCCTCTGGGAGCCAACTGCCCGTATACGGAGAGTCGCCACTGAGAATCGGCATGATCTCGCCGGCGTCATCGTCAAACGTCGCGTCGATGATGTCGAACTCCAGACTGGTACCCCGATCGGTAATCAATTCCACCCGTGTTCCGAGCGGGCTCTCGAGAAACACGTCCATGTCCGGCGGGCGAATGGTCTCGATGGTGATTGTCACGTTCACGTCGGTCACCGGACCGCTCTCGGCGATTTCAATCTCGCCGTCGATGCCCGGTCCCGCCGGCTGATTGTCCGGCACGTGGATTGGTGCGTGAAGGCTTTGCGGCGAGCGATTCGAGAAGTTGAACCCCGTACAGATCGGCGGGTGCACGTCGATCTTCGCGACATTGCAGGTCGTATTTCCGGCGCAATCCGACACCCGGAGCTTCGCGAACCCGCTGTCGTTCCCATCGATCAGGGCCACGGTGAAGTTGGCCACCGGATCGCCCGGCGTGAAGTTGACGTTCGTCAGTTGCAGGTTGGTTGAATCGACCAACTCCGCACCGCAGATCCCCGACGCGCCGGCGTTTTTGTCGATGGCTTCGACGGCGATCGTGTTGCCCGCGAAATCGGGATCGAGCGTGGCCTCGGGGTCGACGTCCTCCGCCAAGTCCGGCGCAGCGTCGTTCAGAAAAATGGCCAACTCGTACGTTTCCTCCGCCCCGATCTGCGAGGCCGACGACTGCGCGGATACGCGGACGTAGTGGGTTCCCGGCGTGCGCGCGACGAAAAACCCGCCCTGCGCGGGGTAGTCCGGACCGGACTGGATCGAGTTCGAGTCGCTGATGTCGCTGATAAGCACATCGCCCTCGGGATCGACTACGACCAGCTTCGCGTGAAACGCCTTCGGATCGGTATTGGGCGATTCGAATCCGCTCGAATTTCGCTCCGGATCGCCGTCAGCCGCCACGAACACGCGGTTGCCGATCTCCGCCTCGAACGCGAACGTGTCGACGTCACCCGGAGCGTCGATCACACCGGCGTAGTAGTGTTTCGCCCCGGCATCGGCGCCGGCCAGCGCGTCGTTCGGTTCGCATTCGGGCGTTGGCGTCCGCGTTCCAGGTTCGACGCCGACGTGGAAGCGGTAGCGATGCACGGTTCCCGTGGCGGACTGATCCGTCACCCGCAAATAGTGCGTGTCATCACTCGTCATCCGCGCACCCGCGATCACCGGCGACGACGTCGCGTAGATGAACCGCAGATCCTCGATCGGAGCGTTGGCTCCGTCCCCGTCCTCGTCGTCAAACTCGATTAGCGTGGATCCGTCAGCCGCGTAAAACCCCAGGTCCGTGTCCAGGGTGCTGTTGCTCGATCCGCCGTTGTTCGCCCACGCATAGACCCGGTCACCGGTTGATCCCGGAAGCGCCCACCAGTCCTCGTCCAACGGCCCCGCCAACTGCCCACCGTTGAGTGGCGTCTCGAGTTCGCTCGCTGTCGACGCGCCGTCGTTCGGTTCGATCTCGTTAATCTGGTACGCGAACGCCGAGTCGACAATCAGCGCGTAGTTGCCCGTCAGCAGATTCGTAGTGTTGTTATCGACGAAGACGTAGTAGTCCGTGTCCGCGTCGAGCGACACTACCACCAGTTCGTGCTTCCCACCGCTGCTCCCGCCGGTGCTATGATTGGACGCCCCAAGACATCCGTCCGCGAAATTGGGCGGGCATGTGTCGTCGATGTAGAGTACGGCGTCGAACCCGGCCCCGACCAACTCGAAGGCGTATTCGCCGGCGACCGTCGGGGTGAAGGTGTAGACGTGATCGTTGCCGGGCGCCGTGGCTGGCGCGGTGCCCGACACTGAGCATTGACCTCCGCTCTGCGAGAAAGTGTAGTCCGCCAACGCCGCGTCGATGTCGCTGAGAATCGCCGTCGGCAACACCAGTGACAGCGCCGCAGCGCTGGCACAGGCGTCCGGATTGGCTCCGCTGAGTTTGTCGACGATGAGCGTGAACGGGAAGTTGTCGTGCGTCGCGGCATCGTAATCGACACCAATCGTGTAAGTCAGCCCCACCGTCAGATTGACGTCCACATGCACCGCCCGCGCATTCCCGGGCGCCTCAGCCCCCGCCAGGTATTCCTCCTCAAAAACGTAGAGAATGAACCGCCGATCCGACGACCGCAGCGGCGCCAGATCCCACGGCAACAGTTGCACACGGTAAACCCCTGAATCGAGCGGCGCGAAGCGGTAATATACGTCGGGGCCGTCGACATCCGCCACCGGTGGGGGTAACGGCGTCGTCGAGATGCTGTCGTTCGCCAGCACCGTCGTTCCACGCACAATGACGGGGACGTCCGGCCCGATGGGCGCAGCGTTGATTGGATCATCATTCGCCGGTGCCGGCGGAATCGCCAGCCCGGCACGCGAACACACAATCACGAAGAGCATCGCAGCCGGAAGGGCCCGACGCGGGATGCGAAAACGAATGGCCGGAAGCATGGGCTGCACTCCTCG
>JAJDDS010000141.1 GCA_029260195.1 Phycisphaerae bacterium | reverse complement strand
GTTTCCTTGACGTTCAGTGCTCCAGTGGAGCGCTGAATGTGTCCCGAGAACGGCCGCACGAACGCATTATATCATCCGCCAACCGCGTTCGTGCGGCAGAATCCGAAGGATTCTGAGTGGAAGGGACCGGAACCGGAGCGGCGACAGCCGTTGGCGGATTCCCATCGACGAGGAAGGACGTACACTCATCAACTGGCACATCGATCCCGACAAACCCGAGTGGCGCTTCAGCTTCGAGCACGTCCCCGTCGCCCGATTGATGGGAATCCCGCGGCTCCGAAAGTACCTCGCTGACGACGAAGCCCGGAGGGCGTTTCACCGCGACGCGTTCGCCCGCATCCGTTACGGCGAAGCCGCCGCGGGTCACGCTAACTACGTCGAACTGGTCAACCGGCGGCGCCAACTACGGGCGCGAAACGTGACGGACGCCGAAACGGCGGAACTCGCCGGGATCGAAGCACAACTCAATGCCATTGATGACGAAAACATTGCGCTGGTCATCGAGGCCGCCGACGAAATCCTCGGCGAAGTCGCCTCACCGGAGGATCGCGCCGCCCTGGACCCGGAGATGCTGCGCATCGTCGAGCTGGCTGAGCGCCACACCCAAACTGAACGCAAGATCGACGAATCGATACGCGGGAAGCTAGCCCGCATTGACAAGGTCAAGGCACAACTACGGCCGCTGATTCAGGGCAACATCTGTCTCATCGGCTACACGGCAACAGCCGTCGCGGACACGGTGAACACTCCGGTCTTCGACGAGGTGCCGGGCGTGATGGCCCACGCGAACGTCATCAACAGCATGCTCGTCGACCTGTTTCCCGAAATGCCGGACCGATGGGTGATCGTCGTGCTCACGCTCGTGACCGGGCTGGCGGTGACCGGTGTGACGGTCTGGCGCGACCCATGGGTCAGTCTGGTGGCGATGTTCCTGGTCGTCGCTGTGCTGACCGTCATTGCACTGGGCAGCTTCTACGTCTCCACTTATCACGTCGACATTGTGGGACCGTTGATCGCCGTGTTCCTGTCGTGGGCATTCGTAACACTGTACCGGCAACTGACTGAACAGCGGCAGAAGCGGGCGTTCAGCAAGTCGCTGGCGCAGTACACGTCCCCCGCCATCGCCGCCCAACTCGCGGATCAGTTGACGCGGCAAGCGGGGCAACTGGACCTGTCGCCGCGGGCGCGGACCGTGACGTGCTTCTTCAGCGACCTCAAAGGGTTCACGTCGATCAGTGAACGCCTTGGGGCGTCGCGCACCCGGGACGTGCTGAACCCCTATCTCGAAGCCATGAGCGGCGTGCTCATAAAATCCAACGCCATGATCAACAAGTTCATGGGCGACGGCATCTTCGCGTTCTTCAACCCGCCGATCCATCCCGTCGAAAACCACGCCCGCGCCGCCTTCGAGGCTTCCCTCGATTCGTTCGTCGCGTTGGAACGCCTCAAAGACGTGCTCGCAACGGGGGATCTGGAGACGGAGGTACGCGCGTTGAGCATGCGCATCGGCGTGAACACCGGAGAAGTGTTCGTGGGCGACTACGGCAGCAGCAACAAGCTGGACTACACCTGCATCGGCGACACCGTCAACCTCTCCGCGAGATTGGAGCCAGCCTGCAAACCGTTCGGTATATCCACCATGGTGTCGCAGTCCACATTGAACGCCGCAGGCGACGGTTACGTCGTGCGACACCTCGGCGGACTGCAAGTCGTCGGCAAGAAGGAAGCCGTCCAAGTCTACGAACTGATCGGCCGCACCGGCGAGGTCGACGGCGAAGTGGCTGACTACGCCGAGAAATACGGAGAGGCTGTCCGCAGGTTCCAGTCGCGCGATTGGTCAGGCGCCCTCCGCATCCTCTCCCACTGCCGCAAGTCACGCCCCGACGATCTCGCCGTCGACCTGCTGGAAGGCAACATCCGCTCCCACCAAACCGATCCACCGCCCGACGACTGGAACCAAGCCATTGAGTTGACGTCGAAATGAGCCTGCACGCCGCTCGGATCACATTTTCGAATGACGGGGTGTGTAGGTTGCATCTGTCGCCCGCGGCCCCCCAAACGCGGCCGCCACTCCGTCTATTCGTTTCTCCGGCACGAGCCGCATGTATGATCGATGTGCGTCAAAGGCCGATGTCCGGCTGTCCTTGAACAGGAGAATGCACATGCGTCTGACTTCTATCACCGTCATCCCGGTTCGCGCTCTGCTCGCCGCTGTTCTTTTTTCATCCGGCTGCGACGTCGGCGACCCCGCGGATACCGGAAACGGCGGACCGACCGACGGCACGACCGACGTCGTCATCGACGATACCGACAACTCTGACAATGGAGCGTCCAGCGATACCGTCGCGGCATCAACCAAGTGGGAACTCTGGTCCGCCGGGCATGTACGCCTGCGCGGCGTCGATATTCACCCCTGCGCGCTGATCGAGGAAGGGGAAGAAGAGAACGAGGACATCTGTATCCGCTACACCGATCAACAGGACGTGCGCGACGTGCGCGATCTCGGCGCCAACCTGCTCAACGCCTCCTATTCAGGTCTCTTCAACGAACGACCGCCGTACGGTGTCCACGCCGTCAACCAGCAAGATATGGACAACCTCATCGAATGGGCGGCCGAGGTCGGCGTCTACGTCGTTATCAACATGCGCACAGGTCCCGGACGAAACGAAGCCGCCATCCAAGTCGGTCTCGGTCGCGAGACGCTATTCACGGTCTGGACGGATCAGGAGGCACACGATGCATGGATCGATATGTGGCGATACATCGCAGAACGCTACGGCGACAACCCGGTCATCGTCGGCTACGACGTGATGGTCGAGCCCCACGTCAACACCTGGCTGGATCCCGACGGCGATCTGACCCCCGAGGATTTTGAACGGGAGCATCGCGGCACCCTCGCCGACTGGAACGCCTTCGCCCAGGAGATATCCGACGCCATTCGCGAGGTCGATTCGGAAACGCCGATCATCGTCAACGCTCTCGGCTTCGCCAGCGCATCCTGGTTCCCCGCGCTGCGACCGACCACCGACCCCCTGACGGTCTACAGCCTGCACGCCTACGACCCTGATGTGTACATCGCCCAGGATGCCGGTGTGATGGATATCCGCTACCCTAGCGTTGTGATCGACGAGGGCGAAAGCGTTAACTTCAATGCTGATTGGATCGCCGAAAATCTCCAGCCGGCCGCCGACTTTGCAGCCGAGCACGATGTGCCGATCTACGTCGGTGAGTTCGGTTTGTATCGCTGGACCCCCGACGGAGCGGCCTTCGTGGGCGACGAGATTGACTTGTTCGAAGAGATGGGTTGGAACTACGCCTTCTACGTTTGGCGTGGCGATGTCGTCGGCTTCGACGCTTTCAATATGGAATACGGACCCGACCCCGATACCACGGCTCGTGTCCCCGACAACACGCTTCTCAATACGTTCATCGCCGAATGGCCCCGGAGCGCCCATTTCCCCACAACTGACCAGTGAACTCGTCCGCACAATCCGCGCGATGCATTAGTCCGGATGTTGCACAGCAAGTTGGCGTCTTTTCTTCGCCCGAGGATACGGCGACCTTGTGTGATCGGACGAGCAGGCAATCGATGAGCCCGCCGATGCAGACTCCGATCATCCGCAGTCTACTGCGTGAGGATCGTCCCGTTCGCCAGGGCATCGATCGCCGCCTGCGTGGTGAGACTCAGAATGTTGACGACATTCCTGCCACCAGCAGTGTTCCAATCCGCGTCGTGAACCAGGACCGCATGTCCCTTGGTCGTGTCGAGGATCAGAAGCAGCGAGTTCGCCTCCGCACCGGCAGTCGTCACGCCGCCCGCGATGTTCGCGGTGGTATCGCCCGGCGTAAGCGTTTCCGCCAAAGGGGGTTGCGCTTCCGCGAGAAGTCAGGACCGGAATGGGCTGAGCCCGGCGAGATTCTCGTGGACGCGTGCCGGCGGCGGGTCAGGTGGCGTGTTACAATGACGTGGTGTGGCTCGCCGATAGATTACACTGAATGGCGAGCCCGTTTGCGACCCAATGTGAAGGTACAGGATGGAGACCCGTGATGCCCTCATTGACCAAGGGAGTCGTGCTCGTTGTTACGCTGGCGACCTGCTCGGTGCCGGGAGCGGGTAGCTGGCCTGCGCTGCCGGGCTGGCCGGTCGACATGCCGGACTTGGCGGTGTTCGAGAATATTCAGCCCGTCGCAGTCGATCTGAATCACGACGGAGAGATCGAAATCGCCCAGCTCTCGTCGGCAAGCAAGAGGTCGGAGTGCATGTGTTCAACCACGACGGGACGTACGTGACCGGCTGGCCTGCCATTCTTGAGGGATTCGCATTTAATACAGTCGTGGCAGACCTGGACGGCGACGGGCGTAGCGAGGTTATCGTCGGGGCGCATTCCCCGGCGCGTCTCCACGTGCTGGGGGCTGACGGAACTCCTTTCAGCGGCGCGTGGCCTAGGGAATTCGAACACGGCGTCTGGTCACCCGCGACGGCGGATCTGGATGGGGACGGGGATCTGGAGATCCTGGCATCCGACGGCCTACTGGACGAGCCGAACCTCATCTACGCGATGCACCATGACGGCGTCGACGTGAATGGCTGGCCCGTCTGGATTCCCGGATTCCCGAACTCGCGTTTGGTCGTCGGCGACGTGGACGGGGACGGGTCTCCGGAGATCGCCTGTGCCACCTTCGAGTTCTTCAACGGGATGCAGGCGTGGGTCTACTTGCTGAACAGTCAGGGCCAAACGTACAGCAAGGATTGGTCCGTACCCCTACCGACGGCCGGCGACCCCTGGGCCATGGCGATGGGCGACCTGGACGGCGACGGCGGACTCGAAATCCTGATTACCGGGACGATGCCGCAGGTCTTTGCACTCGACCGATTCGGCAACTTCACACCGGGTTGGCCCGCGATCGTCTCGCCGCTCGGGAGCAACTTCTACAACAACCGGGGCCATTCGATCGCGGACGTTGACGGTGACGGGCTACCCGAAGTCGTGGTCGGAACGGTGGTCGGCATCCGCGTTTTCAACCGCGACGCCACGCCCGTCCCCGGCGCCAGCCCCCTGCCGGTCATCGACGACCACACCAACGCCAAATTACAGCTCACCGTCACGGTAGCCGACGTTGATCTGGACGGCGACGTCGAGATCTTCTCCGGCATCTGGCGGACACCTGGCGCCCTCGACTTCACCGGCCCCGAGTGTAGCGTGCAGTGGGAGCGATCGAGCGGCGACCTGGGCAATACCGGCCGCTACGTCCCCCCGCGCATCGACGCCAGCGAATGGGTCTTGTTCAACAACTGCTTCACCGGCCCCGCCGCCGTGTTCCTCCCCCCCGAATGCGATTGCCGCGACGCCGACGCCGACTCCGACGCCGACATTGACCTGGCCGACTTCGCCGCACTCCAACGCGCGTTCACTCCGCGACCGTAGCCCCCCTGTCACGCCCCGCCCGGCCGCCCGCGGTAGTCCCGACGTGCGTCGGACACTTCGGTCCGGGCGGTGCGTAGCAGCGCCGGGCAGTGTCTCACCCACTCCGCCGACCGGGGGGGCCGCCACTACGAGCGATCCATGCCGTCGCGTTCGGTGCGTTCGAGGATGCGGCGACCCGCGTCGGGGTTTTCGACGGCGCGGAATTCGCCGAGCAGGAGGACCTTTTCATTGCCGCTCCAGCCAGTGGCGATGAAAAACGTCTGCTGTTTCGCACCGATCCGGAACCGGCCCCGAATGTCGCCATTGGGCTCGCGCCGGACAGTCACGATCCCGCCGAGAGATGCCCACCGCGTGTGCCCATACCCACGCCGCCCGATCATGCGCAGGCTGCGACTGTTCACGCGATAGTTGCGGGGGACATTGGCTGGCGTTCCGCCGAGGACAAATGACGCCCACATCTGCTGTTTCGCATAGTCCCCGAGCAGTGAGATACTCTCGAACTCCATGGCGATGCAAAGCCGATCGGTCTTCCGGCTTCGCGGGCGCTGGTCGTTGTCGCCCGCATCCGCCTCGCCCGGCGCCTCGGACCAGTAGTAGCACCGACCCACTCGCCATTCGCGTACGAGCGGCTCGGTTGTGGATATCTTCTGGAGATTCGCGGGGACCACACTGATCCGGCCCGACCCGGCGCAGCCGCAGACGAGCATCAAGCAACCGAAGAAGAATGCAGAATGTCGAATGGCGAATGGCGAATGAGCACCGTCCGCCATTCGCCATTCGCCATTCGACATTCTGGATTCCTCCTCGCCCAACCTCAGCGCCGGATCAGCGTTTTGACGGCGGGGGATAAGGAACGGTCCACAGGCTGAAGTCGTGGGTGACGGCGTCGAAGCGGGAGTACATGATGGTTTTGCCCGAGGGATGAAAAACCGCGTACCCGTCGAAGCCGGGGTCGGTGACGATTGGCTGCTGCTCGCGCGTGTCGAGATCGAGGACGTAGATGTCGAAGTTGTGATCGGGCTTGGCGAAGTCGCGTTTTGCGAAGACGACCTTTCGTCCGCCCGGGTGTGGGAAAGGCGCCCAGTGGCGGGCGTTGCCGCTCGTGTAAGTAGTGTCGTCGCCGGTGGCGAGGTCGAGTGTGTGGATGTGCATGGTGCGGAAGTTGACGCGGTTCCTCTCGAATTGCTCGGTCATCGGATTGGCTGAGTCGTATTCCCATGTGCGGTACACGACCTCGTGGTCAGAGAGGAAGAAGGCACCGCCCTCCTGGGAGGTCGGCGTGTCGGTCAGTTGGATGGCGGTGTCTGACACTTCCTTTCCGTGCTCGTCGAAGACGCGTTGAATCCACAGATCGAGATTGCCGCTACGGGAGGAGGTGTAGAGGATGTAGATGCCGTCAGGGCGAGCGGGAAGGCCTTTGATAAGCGGCGAGTACGATGTCTCAGCCTCATAAGCTTTGTTGTGTGTTACTCTTCGCTTGTTGGTGATGCTGTCGCCGTCGAGTTTGGCGACCCAGATTTCCTTGGTGAGGTCGTAGAAGTAGGGGTATCCGCCGAAGTCCTTGGTGTTCTCCTCGGACGGTTCCGTTTCGCTGGTGGCGTAGACGATGTACTGTCCGTCGCGTGAGAAGAAAGTGCATTCATGACTGGCGAGCCCTTCGGTGAGGCGGATGGGGTTGGCTTCGGTGGTTTGGTTGGGGCGGTAATCGCAGACGTAGACTTGGAGCGGTGCGCGTTTGCCCATGTTTCTACCCTGGAAGATGATCCGCTGGCCGTCCCAGGAGAAGTACGCCTCCATGGCGAAGGTGTTCCGGATGAGGGGTCGAGCGGTTTTTGGGGCTCGTGTTCTCGTGGGCGGATCCTTGGCTTCGGAGATTCCGGCGGCGAACATGGCAAAGATCAGCAGGGCGCGTGGCGCGGCGTTGTTCATGGGGACTCCTCGTTTCCGCGGTGCGTGGTCACGGTGTGCGGTCTACGTTCGGGCTATCGGCGTTTTCGTTTTTTACGGCGGTCCTTCTTGGACACTTGGCGGCGGGAGGCGGTGCTCGTTGCCTTAAACTTCGGCATCATGCCTCCGCCCATGCCCATCTTCGATAACTGTGAGCCAAACTTCATGCGCTGCATGAAGTTCATACCGGACATCGCCTTCATCGCCCCGCGCATGTCGTCGAACGACTTGACTAACCCGCTGACGTCCTTGGGATCCGCCCCACTCCCCCGGGCTATTCGCCGCCGACGCGACGCGTCGACGATCGACGGGGTCTCGCGCTCCTTCTTGGTCATGGAGAGAACGACGGCTTCCATTCGGGTGAGTTCGGAGTCGTCGATGTCCATGTCCTTGACCTGATCGCCCATCCCCGGAATTCTCTTGAGCAGGTCCTTCAGGGACCCCATTTTCTTCATTTTGCGGAGGTGGACGAGGAAATCGTCAAGCGAGAAGTCGCCCGACGCCATCTTCTTCTCGAGCTTGGCAGCCTCTTCGGCGTCGAACTGCTCCTGAGCCTGTTCGACGAGCGAGAGGACGTCACCCATACCCAGGATGCGCCCGGCGATGCGGTCCGGGTGGAACGGTTCGATGTTTTCAAGCTTCTCGCCGACGCCGACGAACTTGATCGGCTTGCCGGTGATGCGCTTGGCGCTCAACGCCGCTCCGCCGCGGGTGTCGCTGTCGAACTTGGTGAGGATCAGCCCATCGAGTTCGAGGCGTTCGTTAAACGCCTTGGCTGTTGCCACGGCGTCCTGGCCGGTCATGGCGTCGAGGACCAAGTAGATCTGGTGCGGCGTGGTGGCGCCGGCGATCTTGGCTACCTCAACCATTAACTCGTCGTCGATCGCAAGTCGCCCAGCCGTGTCGAGTATGACCACGTCGCGGTCGGTTTTTCGTGCGTGCTGGACGCCGTTTCGGCAGACTTTGACCGGGTTCTTCGTGGTTCGATCGGTGTAGACCGGCACATCGATCTGCTGCCCGATGACCTCGAGTTGCTCGATCGCAGCTGGACGTTTCAGGTCGGCTGCCACCATCATGGGACGTTTGGCTTTGGCGAGGACCATCTTGGCGAGCTTGCCGCAAGTGGTGGTTTTACCCGACCCCTGCAAGCCGGCCATCAGGATGATGGTGGGGCCGGGGGTGACGTAGGGGATGCGTGGATCGACCGGCCCCATGAGCCCCACGAGTTCGTCGTGGACGATTTTGATCATCACCTGCTCGGGCTTGAGGGTTTTGAGCACCTCTTCCCCGACGGCCTTCTCCCGCACGGTGTTGCAGAATTCGGTGGCGATCTCGACGTTGACGTCGGCCTCGAGGAGCGCGGGGCGCCCCGCCCCCCGGGGATACGCTACGAGTTCCACGGGTATTCGCCCCCCCCCCCGCACCGTGC
>JAJDDS010000015.1 GCA_029260195.1 Phycisphaerae bacterium | reverse complement strand
GTGCCCGCGTTCAAGGCGGTGGACACGCCGTGCCGCGCTTGCCCGTACTTGTTTGCGACACGCAGCGACAGCCGTACTGCTTCGAACCCATCACGAACCAAAGTGTTGTACGTATCGATGTTGGGTGTTGCGGCGATTAATCGCAAACCCTCGGCAGTGTCGGCCAGTTTCCGAAACAACGCGCCTGTTTCCGTTCCACAGATGACCGCATTCGCGTTTGCGGCTCGAGCTATTTGACCGATCATCGCAGCCAGCGCAGCGTCGCTCCGGATCAGCTCTTCCTGTCCTTGGTGTGTTTTCATCGTACTCCTACTCAGCCTGCCGGAATCGCTTACAGCGTGGCCATGTCCACATTATTGAAATTCCGGCGATAGTATTTCATGTAATCTACTTTTCGCTCCAACGCGTTGATCACAGCGTGGGCGAAGTTGACCTTCTCGAATTGACGGGCACTGCCCAGTCCGCCGGGAGTAAAGACATTGATCTCCATGAGTTTGTCACCGACGATATCCAGGCCCACCAGGAACATACCGTCCTCCACCAACTTTGGGCGCACGATTTCGGCGATACGCAACGCGCGTTCATCGATGATTGCCGGAGCTTTTTCTCCTCCGGCGTGGATGTTGCTCCGCATGTCATCGCCTTTACGCAATCGGCGAAAGGCTGCATACTTGCCTTTGTGTTTCAACGGCTGGCCGTTCATCATGAACAGCCGCGTATCGCCCTCTTCGGCGTCTTTGAGGTATTCTTGTGCCACAATGTAACCGTCACGCGCGATCGATTCGATCATCTGGTTAACATTGGCAAGGTCATTGTGGCGAACACGAAATACGCCCTGTCCTCCGGAGCCTTGAAGCGGCTTGATCACGATATCGTGGCCGAGTTCAGCGGCAAATTGCCTGATCTCGCCGCGATCGCGTGTGATGAGCGTCTTGGGTCTCACTTCTTCTGGAAACAGCTGGAAGTACATCTTGTTCATCGCCATCGCGAGGGCAGCAGGGTCGTTAAGAACGATTACGCCACGCCTCACCGCGACGCGCCCGAACACGATCCCGGCAGTCTGTGCCCAGTTTCTGCGACCCTGATCTTCCGCCGGATCATTGCGCAGCATGAGTACGTCCAGATCGTCGACGGAGATCCGCTCCGATCTACCCTTCGCGCCCTGGAGCTCGGCTAAGTAAGTTCTGGTGTTCTTATAGGATGACTTCGGCGCGGCCCGCGCTCGAGCGCGAATGACTTCATCCGGATCCATGGCGAAATCACCTGCGCCCACCAGCCAGGATTCATGGCCACGGTTTGCCGCCGCCATCGCCATTCGCGTTGTGGAATAGATATGCTGCTCCGTCATCACATCGTTTACAAAAAACGCAATTCTCATGTCGTCTCCAATCCTCGTGCATTCACAGATTTCTGCTCCTTGCTGTTCCTTCATCCTGGAAACAACATTTTCACGGCGTCAGACACGCCGTTACAATGTGGACATTTCTACGTTGTCGAAATTGCGACGGTAGAATTCCATGTACTGAACTTTCCGCTCCAGGGCGTGAATCACCGCCTGGTTAAAGTTCACGCCTTCGAATTTTTGAGCGCTGCCGAGGCCGCCAGGGCTGAACACGTTGATCTCCATGAGCTTGTCACCAACAATATCCAGACCGACCAGGAACATTCCGTCCTGTACGAGCTTGGGCCGGACGATCTCAGCAATGCGCAGCGCCGTAGCGTCAACTTCGGCTTGCTTGAGCGTGCCGCCGGCGTGGATGTTTGAACGCATGTCGCCGCCCGTGCGGACTCGTCGAAAAGCGGCATATTTGCCTTTATGGCGGAGGGGTTGTCCGTTCATCAAGAACAACCGCATGTCTCCTTCGGCGGCAGCCGGTAGATACTCCTGTGCAATCACGTAACCGTCTCGGCTCACAGCATCGATCATCTGATTGAGGTTCGGAACATCTTCCTGCCTGACCAGAAAAACACTCTGACCGCCCGAGCCCTGCAGTGGCTTGAGGACAATAGTCTCACCCTGTTCTTTTGCAAAGACTTTGATTTCGTCTCGATTTCGCGTGATGATCGTCATCGGCCGAACTTCCTCGGGGAAAGTTTGGAAGTACATTTTCGACATGGCGCGGGCGAGCCCGTTCGGATCGTTTAGAACAATCACGCCATGGCGCATCGCGATGCGGCCGAACTGAATCCCTGCGTTTGCTGCCCAGGGTCGAACGCTTGCGTCGCTCGCAGGATCGTTCCGGAGAAGCAAGACATCCAAATCGTCAATGGTGATCCGTCGCTGAACGGCTTTCGGCCCTTGCAACTCGCGAAGATACACCTTCGAGCTGGAGTACTTGTTCTTTGACACTCCGCGAGCGCAGGCGCGAATCTTTTCATCGGCATCGTACGCTAGCTCACCGACGCCCATGGTCCAAACTTCGTGTCCGAGGTTAATCGCGGTCACGGCAAGACGACTGGTCGTGTAGCCGGTTTCTTCCGTCTCAATATCATTCACTACGAAGCCGATTTTCATTCAACTGTTCTCCGAACAAACCGAGATTATCAAAGGATGACCAAGTCCCCGTTGCCAAAACTCCGGCGATAGAAGTTCATGTATTCGCCTTTGTGTTACATCGCTATTGGTGACGCCTCGGAGAAGACCGGTGCGTCGTTTGTCCGGCAACCTCGCTGTCCATGAAGTTGACCAAGATTCCAATTCTCATAACTGTGCGCCCTTACTTAGCTCAAGGACCGTTAGCCCTGCGCGAACGCGATCCAGCCGTTCAGCCGTATGTGCGGCATCTAAGTACGCCGGACGCAGAGGCGCCGCACTCAGCACCTTGCGCCACTGTAGCTCTTTCATGATCGGAACATGTTCGAGAGCCATCTTGCCAACATAGAGTGGATCGAGTTCGCCTCCACCTTTTAGGTAATCAAGTAGTTTGATGATTCCCCGGAGGTAGATCGCATCCTTGGTTAGCCCGCCTCCGCGATAGACCCGCATGGTCACGGTGAAAGCCGTAGGTTGATCGAGTTCGTGGGTGCGGTCCAGTGCCCGAAACGTCTCGATGAAGGAAGCACCGTCGATCATGAGCCGCGTCGCCACGACGCGCGCCGCCAGCGTGCGAAGCCGCCGGTGGCTAAGACCGCCGACCAAGTACTCCGCAAAAACGGCCAACCCCTCCTGCGTCGCCTCGTAGCCCGCAAGCCCAGAATAGAGCTGCCTGAACGGTTGAGCGCGACCATTCCAGTAGGTCAACACATGCGTGCCAACCTCGTGTTGTAAGACCGCCGTGACCCTGCCAGCCGCTATCTTCGCGCTCTTGCGAACCAGCAACGAACCGCGAGACACCATTGTACTGACGATATCATCTCGGATCCGAACACGGGCGTTGCAATCCGGCATAAGTTGCCGCAGGCTTTCTAACTCCTTCTCCGCAAGATTGGCGAACGCCTTGGCATCTAGCTCGCGGCCCTTCGAAGGATCGCGCGAACGTGCCGGCAAATGAACGAGCAATTCCGTGGCTACGTGTTTGAGCTCATTGTCGACTCCTCCAAATACCTGCAGGCTGCCATGAACGAATCGGGGCGTGTTGATGTCGGCGAGCATCGTAATCTTACGGTCAAGCTCATCCTGCTTTTCCCGCAGTAGATGCAAGAGCGTCGGATCCTCCACACGCTCCAGAGGTGTAGCATACAGCTTACGCTTCAAGACGATCGGATCAACCGGCAACGGCCGGTAACGAAAAACGGGTGCGACTTCGAAGCGGCGTTTGCGAAACAGGCGCCACGCACTCGCTGCGTTAACTGGCGTAACTTGAAGAAGAAAGTCAAAGCTGTCGGAGACCTCGGCGAGTTGCCGATCTACGTCCCACACTGCCTTCACGACGGCACGCCGTCCCAGCGTGTGAAAATGCGTCGGCAGTTGCGCTGTGTGCTTACGGGCAAAATCGTAGAATGTCCGGCGCAGCGCGCGCGTTAACTCGCGTCGAAGATTGCGCAGTAAGACTGGGTACAGTTCATCGGTTTCTGGATTCCGGTAGATAGGGTGAATCTCCAGCCCTAGCGTCATGCATCGCATTTCTCGAGCGGAGCTGGACTGTAAGACGGGGGCAAGTTCAGGCGGACTCCAACGTGACGACCAGACGACCTCTACGTCTGCTGGCTGCCGGTTAATCTTGATTTGGGATAGCGAGTGCTTGAACTTTTCTACGAATGCGGATTGCTTTTCACTCCTCGGCGCGAATACACGAAAACTCGGAGATGCAAACTGAATCGCATGCGCGTTAGGCAAATCTCCGACGTCTCCCGACCACAGCTCCAACAACAAAAAAGCGCCAAACTCAGCCCCGAGAGTCTGGACCACGCCCGCAACCAGCTTTGATACGGCGGCTTTCTGATCCCTAAGTGCTGAGGCGAATAGGTACGACGCCTCAGTAGTGACTAGCCGATCAGTCCCAGTATCGGCGCTGACGACCGGCCGACGGTACACACACAAGAACGGTAGTTGGCGATCGATGTGCAGCCGACCCCATATAGGTAGCTTCCGCCGGACCCGCTTGTTTTCCTTTAGGCGCACACAGATTGTACTGATCAGCCGATCCACCGCTGCGGTTTGTTTTGTCGCGAGCTCTTGACTCATGGGCTATTCAGTTCCGCGAGCACGCCTGGTACGGTGGAACGCAACGCTTCCCCGATCGCACGCACGAGTGCCGGATCTCCTTCGCCCGTCCATTCGTCCATGAAGAACTTCTTGAATTCGATTGCGATAGTACAGCCGGTCTCCGGGAACGTCTCGTGGACCCATCGCGAGAATTGTCCACCGCGGAACTTCACGTTCTCGCGTACATCCAGCGCTCCCCCGGGAAACTCGTAGACTTGTAGGTCATCGATGAATCTGTCCACGATGTTCGCCCAACGGGCGCGATCCATAGTTCCGGTACCGATGTTCACCTGCGGATTCCGCTCCTGGTCTGCAACCGGCCCGGTCGGGCCGCCTCGCCGGTGGTTATACGTATGCAAGTCGAACACGACGAACCTCCCGAACGTCCGTTCGATCGTCTCGAGCACGCCCCGAATGGCTGAGTAGAACTTATCGTATTCCTTCAGCGACTGCGCGATAAGCTCCGCCGGCGGTTCTTGCTTCCATACGTGCAGACCCCATGCATCCGCTGGAGTGAGATAAACTGCCTTGTCCCGCGGTCGGTTTAGATCGACTTCGAATCTCGACAAGAGGGATACGAAGCGAGTCGGAGCCATGGCCGCCCAGGTGCCGGTGTACGGATCCTCCTCGCGCAAACGCTCCTTATCCGAAAGGGCCATGTTCGCAGCCACATCAGGCCGAAGCTCATGGCCGTCGTGAATGGCGGTGGCGATAAGCTGTCCATCACCGACGTGAACCCTCCATGTTTGGTCCATGTGTTACTCCTCCCGTTCGGCTGCTTTCGATGCGTCCGCTGTGATTCCGTGAGTCAGAACGAGCATGTGACGAACCACGACGGCCATCGATTCATCAAGACGCACGTAACGCACTGCACACTAAGAACTTACGTGCTGGAGCGGAAGTTCTCGATGCCATCGACCATATCCCTAAACCGGTCCTAGACAGCCGAAAAACCAGCTGTATGCTACCGATTAGATCGTTTAGGAAGTGGAGTGCCGAAAAATGCTGGTTCGCGTTCATATTGTGGTGCACCGGCCTCAGTTAGCGGAGCGCATGATCGAGTTGCTCAGCCCGCTTGGCGTGTCCCTTACCTGCGGGCCGACCCGGGGGCCTTTTTGGGATCGCGTCGGCGATGCCGGCGATCTGATAATCGCCTCCCGGCCGGCCTTGCCGGAACCCATCGACGAGACGGTGGCCGCAATCCGCAATCTCCCGGACCATCCCGAATTAATCGTTATCTGGAACAAAGAGGATCCAGAAGAGCGAGCCCGGCTTCTGATCGCCGGTTGCTTCGCCGTCCTCTATTCGCGGCTACCCGACGAGACAATGCGCCAAGCAATCCTGTCTTTCGTCATTCGCCGCCACGATACTGGCGTAGACCGAATCCGGCGTGATGTCGCAGAAACGGAATGTCGATTGGCTGACTTCGAGTCTCCGAACCCCGCGATGAAGTCGTTTCTAAACATTGTTCGGCGCGTGATTGCGCCGGACAGCTCCCTTCTTATTCTCGGTGAGACAGGCGTAGGTAAGGAACGACTCGCGCGGGCGATTCACGCTGAGAGCCCAAGGGCGTCGCATCCCTTTATTCCGGTGAGCTGCGCGGCGCTTCCAGAGACTCTCCTCGATGGCGAACTCTTCGGGCACGTGCGGGGAGCCTTCACCGGGGCCAGCAGGGACCGTCGAGGCTATTTTGAGCTAGCCCACGGAGGAACGGTCTTTCTCGACGAGATCGGCGAGCTTCCCAAACATCTCCAGGTAAAGCTCTTACGAGTCTTGCAGGAGCGCATCATTCAGCGACTTGGTAGCGAAAGCGTGTTTGAATTAGACGTACGCGTTATGGCGGCCACCAATCGTGATTTGGAAGCAGAGATCGAGAACGGAAGCTTTAGACGAGATCTCTATTATCGCCTCGGCGTTGTCACGCTTGAGATTCCGCCACTGCGAAAGCACCGCGAAGACATTCCGAGACTATTAGAGCGATATCTGCAGGATTTCAAAGCCCGGCTGGGGCGCCCTGTTTCGGCTTTCTCTGACGACGCGATGAACGTGCTTTCGGACTACGAATGGCCCGGCAACATTCGGGAATTGATCAATGTCGTTGAGCGAGCGATCATTTTGTGCCGAGGGCATGTTCTGACGATTCATGATCTTCCGAAGATGATCGTCGAGAAGCACGACTTTGCTCGATTCGTTCCTGGCGAGTCCGTTCTGACGCCCGACTCGTTAGGCGACAACGAGCATGGTCAACTTATTGATAAGCCGTGGAAGGACGTTCGGGACAACTATGTTCGCCAGCTTGAACGCGAGTACCTGCAACTCCTGCTTTCCGCAACGCGCGGCCGCCTCATAGACGCCGCCGACCGTGGTGAGATTTCTTCCCGTGCATTATACGCAATGATGGACAAGCACGGATTCACGAAAGAACAGTTTCGCCGGAGGTGATACCCAATAGGGAATCCGTGACGGGCAGGTCATCAAGTGGTCGTTGTCCGACTCTGTGCTCAGGGTGATCGTGCCCGTAGGTATCGCTTACGGCTCCGACACCGAATTGCCGAATCGATCTGTGCTGCCTCAGTCGAAATTGGACATTCTCTGATCCTCAGAATCCTTTGTTAGTCGAATCTTTTCGCGGTTGGCCGTACCGAAAAGGTCGATTACCTTCCGGCTCTCACGATTGTAAACGACGGCAACTTTCATTCGAGATTCCTGCGATCGCGGTTCAGCTCAAGCGGAATACCACGACGGACAGATCGTCGGGCTTGAAGGGCTCTCCCATCGCGCCGCTCATCCGATCCTGGCAATGCCTGACCAACTGCTGTGTGGATTCCAGCAAGTCACCCTTTCGGATGACACCGGCAATCTCGTCCACAACCAGATTGTCAAACAGTCCATCGCTCGCGATCACCACCGTGTCACGCGGACGCAAATTGACGACGGGGCCGACTTCTATGCGCATCTCGTCCGATCCGACCATGTTCGACACGACATGACGATCTTCATGCTGGATGGCTTCTTCGGGGTCCATTAGCCCTGCCTCGACACTGTAGCCCGCCGGAGAGTGGGATATGGTTCGGAGTTTGATGCGTCCCTTCTGGCCAACGACCAGAACTTCCGAGTCGCCGACGTGATACGGTCGGATCCTGTTGCCCTCGACCTCGACCGCGGCCAAGGTCGTCGCCGCACCGACGCCTAGGCACTTCACCAACTCGTTGGCCTGATCCAACCCGGCGAGAATACCGGCTTGAGTTTCGCCACCGGCCGCTGACGACTCTTCAACAGCCTCAATGACTGCGGAGAGTGCCAGTTCTGCCGCTCGATCACCGGCGGGCTGTCCGCCGAAACCATCCGCAACGACAAGAACGCCGTATTGGCCGTCTGTCGAGAGAACGCCCACTGCATCCTCGTTGGGCGTTTCCTTGCCAATACAACGAGCGGTGAAAACGGCCGCCCGCCCTTGGCCAACATCCAGAACATCGGGGTCGGTCATATCCTCACGAATGCGGAGCGTCGCTACGTTGATTCTGTTCGCGCTCATACCTTTCGCCTCTGCCCCGCTGTCTTCCTGGTGCACCAGGGGCAGTAGTCCCAAAAGTCGCGAAGGACACCCCAACCGCATCGTGAGCAACGGTCCCTGGAGCCGTCGATTCGCCATGCTGGAGTGACCTTTCTTCGGCACCACGGGCAGTAGCGCATGAACGGCATCAGCCACTTACCCTCGCAGGATGTGTTGCGACACCGTGTGACATATCCAACGTCCGACCAGCGGCAGTAGCTGTCCGGATTCACCACACCACCGTAGCACCAAGGACAGAATCGCCAATCAGACTTGATGCCGCGTTTGCAGCGAGGACATCGTCGCGGGAAGCGCGTTTGCTCCTTTCGCGCGCGACGTATTGTACCACACCACGGGCAGCCTTGCATGACTTCCGCCATGGGACCACCGCACCTTGCGCAAACCTCCCGCACCTGAAGTGTGGAGCGGAACTGCTTAGAGAACTCGTGCCAACGGATGGTCCTCCATGTGGTAACAGACGTCGCCTTCCTCACCATCCGTGCAATTGGCCTTCTGATTGCCCGAGACCGGGTGCGCTCAAAGGCACGACGCATGGTGATCGCGTCCGCAAAACGCTTCGCGCTGTCCACCTCCATCGATCGTCTCAGCAGCGTGACTACCTTCGGGTGCAAGCTCCGATGAACTCGGTCGAATCCGTGCGGTGGCCAGTGATACGGCCACTCAGGGAGATGTCCGGAGAACATGCGGTAGAGAATCAGTCCCAGCGAAAAGACGTCCGAGCGTAGCGAAGGCTTGCCCATCGCCTGCTCTGGAGCGACGTAGCCAATCGTCCCCGATCCCGAGGCCGGCATCGTGCGAAGCGCGACCTTGGCGATCCCGAAATCGGCCAGCCGCAACCGGTTGTCAGGGAACAGGATGAAATTCTCGGGCTTGATGTCGCAGTGCATGATCCGCTTGCCGTGGGCGTACGCAACGGCTTCCAACATCTGCGAAGCGAAGTCGATCATGGTCCGCGCCGCCAAGCGGCGCCCGAGTCGGTCGGACAGCGTTTCGCGACCGAGGGGGCTGGCCACGTAAAAGACACCGTCGATCATACCGGCGTCTTTGATGGGTAGAATGTTGGGATGGTCGAGTTTAGCGGTGAGGCGCACCTCCTTGCGAAACGCATCCAACATCTCCTCGCTCACGAGCCCCGGCTGCGGGATCTTGAGGGCGACGGAAACACCGGACACCGTATCCCGGGCCGCGTAGACAGCCGCGAATCCGCCCTCGGCCAGACGGCGATCGATGCGGTATTTTCCAAGGTTGCTGCGGACACGTACCACGGCCCATGTACTCCTTAAGTTTCACTAGGCGACTGCAACGCACAGTTACGTCGTCGGCGCGTCGGACGCACATAAGCCACAATGATCCCGTTGCGATGCCAAGCCGTCCAGACGGAGATTCTGGACAGGCGATTCCGGGTCCGTCCCATCACCCGTACCTGCGGCGTACGGTCGCTTGCTTTCGTTCGCGGCCTTCTTGGCAGGTCAGGCAGCGTGTAGCGACCGGGTTCGCCCGCAACCGTGGGGCAGGTATCGACTTTCCGCAATCCATGCAGACACCGTAGTACCCCTTTTGCACGCGCTCGATCGCAGCATCGACGTCAAGTAGCTCACGCGATAGATGCTTGATTGAGCTTACCCGTACGTCCTGACTCGCTCGATGTTCAGGTTGGTCTCCCTCCGGGCAGTCGCCGCCGTCGACCAGTGAGCCAGCGTCTTTTGAAAAATCCGCGATCAACTCCGCCCGTATTGCCTGCAGCTTCCTCAGAATCTCGGGCGCCTCTGTGCCGGCCACCACGACCGTAGCGGGTCGGCGCTTGCCTTGACGCCTTCCGCGTGGTGGTGTCGTACCCCGTGCATTCGTGGCCGCGATTCGCTGCGTCGCTCGTAACTTGTCCGCGGACAATGGCGCGTCACCGGCGACTGGCGGTGGTGTTTTTGCACTTCCCCGGGCAGGAGGCCTCGCTGCACATTGCGGCGTCCGGTGCTTTATCGTTCCGTCTCGGATGTCAGCGCTGCGCCGCCATCCGAGTGGCCGCACCGTCCGGAGAGCACGGCTGGGGCCGTTTGACTAGTCCGCGGGCGCCAGGAAAATCTCCGTTCGAGGTATCGCCCCATGGCGAGCGGGACCTTCCTTGGAATGTGGAGACGCGTGCTCAAGGCAGAGCACTCCCTTATGTCCCCGACCGTGATCACCACATCCGGGTCCGCCTGGTGGGCGACGCGTATAGCCCCAGGCGCGTGCTTACGTGGGATCACCGTGTGACAGATGGACACCGGGCCGTCCTCTCCTGTGCCTGCGAAGGCTGTTACGCAGCACTTTGCCGACCGCAGGCAGTCGGCAACAGCATTCGTGGTGCCGCGAGAGACAAAACTGATCGCCTGTAAACCGAGAGCGAGTCTCTCCTCAATCCACATTCCGACGGCGTTCCCCCCGGCAAACCCCGCGGCGTACGCCACTGTGTTTGCAGCGTTATCCAGGTGAGCAAATACGCCTGAGACGGCAAAAATCCAGATCAGTGTCTCGAAGAATCCCAGCACTGCAGCCATCAACTGTTGGCCACGGATGACAGCGACTACGCGCAGCGTTCCGAGCGACACGTCGCAGATGCGCGCCACGAAAATGATCGTGGGCAGCCAACTCTCGTTCTTCATTCAAATATGCACCCTTCTGGTTGGCCTAAGCGCGCTTGTCACGCCGTTGATCCGACTCGCCCATCATCCAATCAAAGTCCGGCAGACCGAATTCGTTCACAAACGTCTTTTCATCGTCGTCGTATTCCTCGTCAAGGAGGTCCTCAACACATCCTTCACAGAATTCCGGCGCCTCTCCACGTCCGGTTCTGAACTCGATTCCGCACCGTTTGCATCGTGCCATTTGGTTTTGCTCCTATTGGCAACTAGGCTTCTCGCCGGTCATGGGCAATCTTCTCTTATACTGGCGGCAGTTGCCGCTGGGCCTCAAGGTTGAGGTTGTACTTCCTGACCAATGCGTGGAGATGCTTGATTCTCCACACCGCGTCCGGCGCCACGAGCTTGTCCTCATTGTACATACGCAGTGTCTCGCCCACTCTACGGTAGAACTCGATGTAGTTCGCAGCCGTTAACTCGGACGACAGAAACTCTCCAGCACTCCTTTCAAAGTGTGACATACCGCATACGTCGCTCTCCGATCATCGAGTGTTGCGAAACCCTCGCAAGGAT
>JAJDDS010000140.1 GCA_029260195.1 Phycisphaerae bacterium | reverse complement strand
ACCCCCCGCGACGCAGCGCTTGCTTGTTGCGCCGCCGATTCTGCACATAGTGACGCAGCGCACCCCGCAGGTACGATCGAAAGCATCCGCGATCCGGCACAACGTTTGCGAAGCCTCGCTCGACCCATCGTGCCACGAACTCCTGCGTGATGTCCTCCGCCTCATCCGTGCCGCATCGATAGTAGCTGCGTATAAATGCGACAATCGCGCCACGATACTGGCGTGTCAACTCGTCCAGCGCGACCCGAAAGTTCGCGCCACTCGGTCGTGCCGACGCGGCCACGAGGGACCAACGGGTCGTCGTGAACTCGATGTTCGAGGGCACATCGCTCATGACGACCATTATGCGCCGAGCTCTCCGAGACGGAAACACACCCGCTATTCGCATCCCGACGACGTGAGACTTGCCGACCAGATGGTCTGCTCGCTGGGCTAAACCTGCTACCGAGAGACCGGCTAAGCATTGTCGATGCTCCGCGAACGACTCGCAGAGCGGTCGGAGGTTTGATCCCACGATCCGACACGATATGATCATCCCATGGGCGCGAGCATTGGAAAAACACTACATTTGAGGAATCCCGTCCGAGCAACGTCTCTGCTCGTTTATCCCGCCGCAACCCTGATGCTGTCGGTGGCCGCTTGCCAGCATGGGGCCATGGAGTTCACCACCAACACCGCGCGGCCAGCGTCCTCATCGCCACGGCTCGTGTCATTTCCGACGGCTGACGGAGGGCTCATTTTTGCCAACGAATACGGTAAAGGCGACCACGGTGTCGTGCTGGCACATGGAGGTCGCTTTGACAAAGAGAGTTGGGACAAGCAGGCGAGAATTCTGGCACGAGACAAGTTCCGTGTCCTGGCTATCGACTTCCGTGGGTACGGCGAATCGCGAGGAGGGAATCATGGCGATAATCATTACCGCGACATTCTGGCAGCCGTTCGATACCTGCGCGGGTCCGGTGCAAACACGGTCTCGGTTGTTGAAGCAAGCTTCGGAGGGGGAGCCGCAGCGGAGGCGGCAGTTGAGTCCGCACCAGGAGAGATTGATCGCCTCGTGTTGTTGGCCCACTCAGCCATTGATCATCCCGAGCGTATGAAGGGTCGCAAATTGTTCATCACGGCACGAAACGACTTCAGTGGTAATGGCGTCCTGCGACTTCCACGGATTCGCGAACAACACGACAGGTCGCCTGAGCCGAAGGAGTTGGTGATCCTCGACGGTGCCGCTCACGCGCAGCACATCTTCGACACCAATCAGGCTGAGCGTCTCATGGACGAGATTCTGCGATTCCTCGTCGAGCCATAAGGGATTGCCATGGATGCCATAGATAGGCTCTTCGGTGGATTCGAAACACACTCCCCCCAAGAAATTCGCGCGGCAATCGAGGACGGCGCGGATCCCGTCGCGCCCATTCGCGGCAAGGCCCCCATCTCTTGGCTCGTCGAAATGTACACCCGTTCGCCGAGTTTCGCGGAATGCTTGCGGGTGATGCTTGACGCCGGCGCGAAGCTGAATGATTCTCTTTTGGAATTCGTCTTGCTTGATGACGCTGTTCGCCTACGTTATGTATTGACCGCCAGCCCACGTGAAGTAGAACGAATGCTAACCTTGGACTGCGCGTACACGTCAATGCGGAACGTTACCGCGCTCCATGTCTGTGCGGAATACAATTGCACCCATTGCGCCCGCGAGTTGCTGGATGCCGGCCTGCAGGTAGATGCGCGAGCAGGAGTTGACGAACACGGACTCGGCGGACAAACGCCGTTGTTTCACACCCTCAACAGCAACCGAAACCACTGCCGGCCCATGATGGAGCTTCTGATCGATGCCGGTGCGGACATCGATATACGTCTAACTGATTCTCTAGCGGGCTCCGGTGACTAACTGCCGGTAGGTCACGGGTTTAGCGGAAACGGCGGCGATGACGAGGCGGTCGAAGAGCGACGCCTCCATCCAACGGCGATTGACGCGGTACGTGAACTCGGCCAAGTAGTCGTCCAAGTGCTTCGGCGAGACGCGGTGGTACGTGCCCAGAATCATCCGCTTCACATTACTGATGAACGTGTGCATCCACGGAAAGGTCTGCACCGCTTCCCGGCCGCCGTTCGTCACGATGGCTTCGTGACCATACCCGGCCTTGGCCACCGAGCGGTAACTGCCCCAGCCGTCGGTCCGAAGCTTCGAGCCCTTCTCAATCGTCTTGACCGCGAACCGCTTGAGGCTGTGACCATCGACTTTTTCAAGAGCGCCCATCGCGATCCGCCGCGGCTTCTGCTTGTCATCCAACTCGACGGCCACGGCCACGGGCGTCTTCTTTTCGGCGCCGCGACCACGCCGACCACTGGCGCGGCCGCCCACGTACGTCTCGTCGACTTCGACCAATCCTTGCAAAACATAGCGTTCCGTGCGATCGCGCATGGCCCGACGCAGCTTGTGCAGCATGAGCCAAGCCGTGCCGTAGCACACCCCGATCTGCTTGGCCAACTCCAACGCCGCGATGCCTTTCTTGTCCTGAGCCATTTGATACATGGCCCAGAACCACTTCCACAGTGGCGTTCGAACCCGATGCAACACCGTGCCGGCCGTCACGCTGGTCTGCTTGTGGCACTGGCAGCACTCGACCAGTTGTCGCTTGCGAAGCCACCAGCCCTGGGCGTGTCCGCAATCCGGGCAGGCGAACCGTTCGAGTTTCGCCCCCCACCGAACGTTCTTGAGATGCTCACGGCACGCGTCGTCGGACCCGAATCTCCCGATGAAGCTCGCGACATCGATGACCTTGGGGATCGGCGTCTTGTGTGCGTTCCCCGCTGACCTGGCGTGTTCGTTCGGCATCAGCTCGTCTCCTTGCTCGGGACCGTTAAACCCTAACATATACCGAACTTACAAACCGGAGTCAAGCAGAGAATCAGATACGTCTAAAAGGGTTGCTGTGGGGCGCGGGGTGTGATTGGGAGACTGTCGTATTCGACATCACACCGATTTCGTACGCCCAATGCGGCCTCTTTCCTCAATTCCATCGACGTGAGCAGGACGTGTACGCCAATATCGACTTCATGTATCGGCGGCGGAATGGGAAGGAACCACCGCTGAGCAACGTTCCCAACAAGTACGTGAGCAAGGACTTTGACCTCTGTGCAGCTCGAGCCGGCCAAGCCGCAGAAAACACCGACGGGGACGACTAGGCGATGCATCCACGACAATCCTCAGCTGCGCGCAATCGTGCGACTCCTAAAGCTCCTCGTCGTATTTCGGCTTCGTCCGGGATCACTTCTTTGTCGGGCGAACCCATCAAGAGCAGACGAACACGGTTGCGGAGCGAAGCCCTCGAATGTAGGGCGGGAGAGCCACGGACTAACTGAGAAGCTCAACCATGTCCTGATTCACTCTGCGACGAAGCTGGGAAATGCTTTCCAATCCAGGCTTGCCAGACAGGCTCGTCACGCGTTCTGGCCTCCGAAGCAGCGCCTCCGTACAGATAGAACCTGAGTGACAACAGAACCTGCTCGCCCATCTCCATCGCGAAAAGGTGTCCGATACCCGGTGCCGGCGCATCTAGTCGGAGCAGAAGTTCTTCCGGATCAGCGGCCTCGCCGACGCGCTCAACCACACCCGCCAGTACCGGAGCGGAACCGGACGAATGGCAGCGCTGTCCGACCTGGGGCTCGTCGAGCCCCAGCGCGGTGAACAGCGCAGTCCAAGCCGACGACTTAGGCGTGGGCGCAAACCCAGAAAGTTGGAAAGTCGAGGACTCTTGGCGTGGGAAGTGAGTGAGGTAGAGCCGCAGCAGGCGGAAGAACCCTGGCCAACCGCTCTCCCAACCCTCCATCTGGTCATCCCAATCATCGGTCGACGCGAACAGGCTATGCACAACGCGGACAACACACATATCGCCGCCTCGAGATTCGACAATCCATTGCGTTGCCACCGTCGGCCCATCGTCACCGAAGTCTTGCGACTCTGTCGAAAACGTATGGGGTGGGTTCCACTCAGTGATCTTGGCGATTGACTCCATGCCGGGCCCGTAGTCGCAAGTCATTCGAATCGGTTTTCCCTCGACGTCATACTCTGTCGTCGTCGGCACAAACCAGGATGAGATTCCCGCGGCAGTCGCAGTCGCCCGCCAGACTTCCTCCGGCGTTCCAGGCACTTCGACTTCGACTTGGACCTCTCGTCGACCCGAGTCGTCTTTATGCACAGCCATCTTTGCTCTTCTCCTGTGGGGTACCACCTGGGAGTGGGTGAGCTGCAACCACCAATCGATGTGCTCGACTCCCTTTCGCTTTTGGATCGTGGTAAC
Source organism: Phycisphaerae bacterium (assembly GCA_029260195.1). Classification (GTDB taxonomy): domain Bacteria; phylum Planctomycetota; class Phycisphaerae; order UBA1845; family UBA1845; genus OFTM321. The sequence continues at coordinate 2,152 of JAJDDS010000140.1, read as the reverse complement.
GGGCAACAAGTTGCGTGACCGCTTTTGTCAGCTCTTCGGTAAACTCTGCGCGCTCAGCGGGCGAGCGGAAACAGACTACGGTATCCATCGAGAGTGTCGCCAAACGCTTGCCAGCGACTTTAGCACGTTTCACAAGATCGCTCACTTCGCCCGCGAGACGCACCGCAAGTGCGATCAGGTAGCCGGCCGAGAGCCGATCAACTACGCGTTTGGGATCGGCTCCGAGCCTGCCTAACGCCTTAGCGGAAACGACGTAGGTCGCTGAGGTGGACACGAGAAGTCGTTCCGTAATGCCACCCCATTTACGTTCCTTGGCCACCGTCGCAAGCCCGAGTCGCTCGAGTTCGCGAAGATGGTAGTTAATCTTCTGTCGCGGCAAACCAAGACGAGCCGCAAGCCCCGCTGCGGAGCTTGGTTGGCTCAGTTCCGTCAACAGCTCGTTGCGAATCGGATCCAAGATTGCCGTGGCGGCTTGCGGCTCATCGATCGTAAAAACATCAATCATCGTGGGAATTATACCTTGACAACTTGTTTTGTCAAGATCTAATTTATGTCAGACTGGTCGGTGCGGCAGGGGCAGTGCACAAGCACTCGCGGCCGGGCGTGAATCCAGGTGGGCGTATAAAGGCTTATGGATAAAAGACTTACGTGTCCATAATCGTACGGCGTTGTACGGGCGTGAGTCGGAAAAGACGTAAAGGAGCGCAGAAGACATGAAACGCATCTCATTTGGACTCCTGGTCCTGGCGAGCTTCGTCGCGATGGCAGCGTCGTTTGCTGACCAGAAACCCTCATCCAACCAAGAACCCAAAGAGCGACTGTGGCTGCAACAGTTCGTTGGTAAGTGGACGCTATCCTCGGAGTTAACAATGCCCGGAAGCGAGGAAGCCCCAATAAAATCGAAAGGGCTGATGGAGGCTCGCATGCGCGGCGATATTTGGGTCTTTTTAGAGTCGTCCGGTGAAGTGGACGGCGAGATTGTGACGGCCGTTCAGACGATTGGTTTCAACTCAGCCCGAGCCAAGTACGTTGCGACGTGGGTGGGTAGCATTACGGATCACATGTGGATGTCTGAGGGGGCGCTGGAGGGCAATACACTTGTTCTTGAGACAGAAGGGCCGAGTGTTTTTGAAGAAGGAAAGCGTGCAAAGTATCGAGACACGTACGAGTTCCAACGCGACGACTATATCGTCCAAATATCTACAACACTGAACGACAAAGGCGAGTGGGTGCCATACATGAGAAGTGAGTATCGGCGGCAATAGTAACCGGTGCCCCCAGGGTAACGCCCGACGCAGGTTAGGAATGATGCGGAAGTTGAGAAGCGGCTAATGTGGTGGCGCATGTGCCACAGCGCCCTGGGCGCTTGCCAAGATACGACTTACGAACTGGACCCGTACGGCACCTTCGAGCTCGACATGAAAAAGCGGTTGCCGCTTGACGCGCAGGTGGAGCCTCTGGTCCAATGACGACTCTTTACGAAACGCGAATAGTGAAAAGAATTCTCATACAGGACACGAACCATGAGTGACGCCTTTGTTCCACGCGTCGGCGGAATCCTCAGCGCCGACATCGCCGTTCCCGAACACGAACGTGAAATGCGCTTCTACTCACGCGTACTCACCACGGGCGAGAATCCGCTTTGGCGCGAGGATCTGATGAACAACCTGGGCTCGCCGATCATCGGCTTGGGCGAGCGCATCGCGGAGTATGATCACCTTCCGCTTCTATGGATGCCGCACATTCAGGTCGCCGATGTCGCAGCCAGTGCGAAGCGTGCGCTCGATCTGGGCGGTAGCGAGCTTATGCATGGCAAAGACAACGATGGGAAGAGTCAATGGGCGGTGCTGCTCGATCCGAATGAAGCAGCGTTCGGGCTCATCCCGGTCGTTCCTGCGGAGGCGGTTCCCCCGACTGACGGCGCTGCGGCGCGCGTGGGTCACATCTCCTGGCTCGACCTGACGGTCTCGGACGCCTCCGAAACCCGTGACTTCTATCGACAGGTCGTTGGCTGGTCGGTGCAGGACGTCGAGATGGAGGACGCAGGCGAGCGCTACGCCGACTACAACATGTTCGGCGCCGATGGAAGCCCGGCGGCGGGAGTCTGTCATGCGCGCGGCGTCAACCTGGGTCTGCCACCTATCTGGATGAT
>JAJDDS010000139.1 GCA_029260195.1 Phycisphaerae bacterium | reverse complement strand
ACCCCAACCAGATCAAACACATCAACCCCATTTGCACGTAGAAGTTGCCCGGATCCGCGAACAGCAGAATACCGACGATCATCGTCCCCAGAATCATCACCCCGCCCATCGTCGGCACGTTGCGCTTGTCCGCCGTCAACGCATTGAGCGCCGCGTGGTCGAACTCCGGCTGATCCCCCAGCTTCAACCGAATCAAATGCCGCACCACACCCGGGCCGATCAACAGGATCAGCACGAAACAGAACAACGCCGCGCACGCTCCCCGAAACAGCGGTTTCTCGTACGCGTAGTGCTGGCCCTCCAGCAGCGATCGAAACAGGTGATACAGCAATGAGCCCTACTCCGTCCTTACCAGTCATATCCGACCCACCCTCGCCTCGACCCTACGCAAACGTCTCGCGCACGCGCTTCGCAACCCGATCCAGCGCCAGCTTCCGCGACCCCTTGATCAACACCGTGTCAGACTCCGCCAACCAGTTCGGCAAATCCCGACAGGCGGTCTCGGTATCGGCGTACATGATCGTGTCCAGCCGCTTACCGCCCGCATGCGCCCCGCTGATCAAATCCGGCGCATGCTCCCCGATCGCCACCAACAAACTCACACCCGCCTCCGCAATGCTGCGCCCGGTCCGCTCGTGCAGCGCCGACGAACCAACGCCCAACTCGAGCATCTCGCCACCCACGAAAACCCGACGCCCACCCCGCGCGCTCCGCAAAACTTCGATCGCCGCCTGCGTACTGCTCGGATTCGCGTTGTAGCTATCGTCGATCACCGTCAGCTTCCCGACACGCCACACGTTCAGCCGCATCGGCGGCGGCGCGAACGTCGCCAGCGATTCCACGATCCGCTCCGGATCGACCTTCAGACGACGACACACTGCGAACGCAGCCGCTGCGTTCATCGCGCTGTGCGCTCCGGGATACGGCATCGTCACCGCGAACTTCCCGTTGATCCGAAACGCCGTCGAATCTACCTCCGTTTCGACATCCGTCACCCGAACGTCCGCCGCATCGGACATCCCGAACGTCACTACCGTCCGACCCTCCGCCCGACTCAATAGCGTGTGCAGCTCCGGCGTGTCCGCGTTCAAAACCGCCAACCCGCCCGGTCGAACATGATCCAGCAACGCAGCCTTCTCCGTCGCCACCCCTCGCCGATCCGTCAACCCGTCCAGATGCGCATCACCGATCGACGTGATCACCCCCACCGTCGGCGCCGCCATCTTCGCTAGCCCCGAAATCTCGCCCCGCGCGTTCGTCCCCAACTCGACCACCAGGTAATCGTCCCCCGCCTGCGCCGACAGCAACGTCAGCGGCACACCCACCGCGTTGTTGAAACTCCTCGGCGCCGACCGGCCGGACATACACCCGCTCAACACATGATCGATCATGCACTTCGTCGTCGTCTTCCCGTTGCTCCCCGTCACCGCGATCACGTGCGTCGAACGCTGACTCCGATGAAACGCCGCCAGCCGACCCAATGCCTCGATCGTGTCCCCAACGTACACCACCGGGCGCGAATCCGGCCCACACGGCAGCGCCACAACAGCCGCCACCGCCCCCTTGGCAAGCGCCTCGTCCACGTGTGCGTGACCGTCGAACCGCGCCCCGCGCAGGGCGAAAAACACCTCGCCCGCCTCCACTGTCCGCGAATCCGTCGACACGCCCCTCACACACACCGGCGCCAACACGCCGGACGGCCTACCCTGCACCGCTCGGACGACCTCATCCAGCGTCAACGACATCATCAGCCCATCTCCCCGCGTCCGAGACACGCAGTCGCCACTTCGACGTCATCGAAGTGACAACGCCTGTCACCGATGATTTGATAATCCTCGTGCCCCTTGCCCGCGATCAACACCGTATCGCCCGCCCGCGCTTCGTTCACCGCGCACGCGATCCCCCGACGCCGGTCCGGTTCAACCCCAACGCGCCGTCGCTGCGCATCCGTAAACCCCGGCAAAATGTCCTCGATAATCTCAATGGGATCCTCCGACCGCGGATTGTCGCTGGTCACCACCGCAACATCCGCATACCGCCCAACCGCGCGCGCCATCCGCGGACGCTTCGTGCGATCCCGATCTCCGCCACACCCGAACACGCAGATCAACCGCCCAACCGTCACCGGCCTCAGCGCGAGCAAGACATTCACCAACGCATCGTCCGTATGCGCGTAATCCACGAACAATCCAAAACCCCGCGCACCCGTATCCACCCGCTGCAACCGACCCGCGATCGCTTCCACCGACTCCAGCCCCCGACGCACCGCATCCGTATCAGCCCCCAACGCCAATCCAACCGCAGCAGCCGCCAGCGCGTTGGCAATGTTGTGACGACCCGTTAGCCGCAGGGACACCGCCGTCTCCACGCCCCGCGCCCGCAGAACGAACCGACTCCCGTCTGCCGCCACAGTCTCGCCCGTGGCGAAGACGTCTGCGCCCGCGTTGAATCCGAACCGCGCGACCCGCGCCGGACAATCCGCAACCATCCGCGCCGACCATGAATCGTCCCCGTTCACCACCGCCGTCGCCGCCCCGTCGAGGTGATCGAACAAGCGTTTCTTCGCTCGCGCGTAGGCATCGACGCCATCATGGTAGTCCAGGTGATCCCCCGACAGGTTCGTAAAAACCCCCACCTCGAACCGATGCCCATCGCAACGCGACTGCGACAACGCGTGACTCGACACCTCCATGGCTGCGTGCGTCGCGCCGTGCTCAGCAGCCCGCGACAAGCATCCGTACAGCGCGGTCGGGGGCGGCGGCGTCCATGGCGCCGGACAGGTCTCGCCCACTAGGGCGTACTCTATCGTCCCCAGCAGCGCCGGCGGGGGTCC
>JAJDDS010000138.1 GCA_029260195.1 Phycisphaerae bacterium | reverse complement strand
CATCAACCATGCCCCATGTGCGCTAAGCGGCTCATCAATCTCGGCTCCGTCAGCCGAGTTACTTTCGGCCAGAGCTACCGCAGCGACGAAGGGCGCATCCTCCTCGAATCTGCGGGCATCACCGTCGTCCAGGCGAACGCGTGGGGCACGAACGCCGACTAACAAGCGGTTGCAGCGGACCGGTGCGCGCTCCGGTCGAATGGGGTGTGGTAGCCTCGGGGTGCACCAAGGTGGCTCAGCGAACCCCGGGGCCGGCCCGGCAGCTGAACCGCATGTCCGTTAGGCGGCAGGAAGTTTCTCTTGAGTTGGCAAGACCTCGGAAGTATCTGCTCATGCGCTAGGCGATCTGCGCTCGCCCCCCGGGAATCGCCTTGAGCCACTTCGGGGCGACTGGCGCGGCTTCCATAGCGTGCGGGTGAATGAGCAGTGGCGGATCATCTTCCGCTGGGCTGAAGGCGCCGCACACGATGTTCGGCTCCTCGACTACCACAGGGGTTAGACATGCAGCCGGAACGTCGTATTCCCACCCATCCGGGTGAGGTTCTTCTTGAAGAGTTCCTCAACCCCATGGACCAGACCCAGGTGGCTCTCGCCGAGCATCTCGGGGTACCGGTTCAGCGCATCAATGAGTTGGTCCGAGGCAAGCGTGGGGTAACGCCGGAGACTGCTTGGCTTCTCGCCCAGGCCCTGAACACGACCCCCGAGTTCTGGCTCAACCTCCAGGCCGCTCATGATTTGGCAATCAATCGGCCTGCACGCAAAGTGCCTCGTCTCCGCCGAGCCTCGTAGCCTGGCTGCCTAACAAGCGGTTGCCGCTGACCGGTCCACGTACCTTTCAATCGGGATCTGGTAGCCTTGGGTTTCACCAAGGTGGCTCAGCAACCCTCGGGGCCGGCCCGGCAGCTGAACCGCATGTCCGTTAGGCGGCGAGAGAACTTGTCCCAGTTCGAGTACGTCATCATTTTCGTCTCGATTCTCGTGGCGCTGGCAGTCGCGGAGCTCCTCGCGGGTCTTGGTCGTCTGATACGGGAGCGAGGCCGTGTACGAGTCTACTGGGTGCACATCGCGTGGATGCTTCTTTCGATCCTCGCGGCGGCGCAGTCGTGGTGGATCGTCTGGCACATCAAGTCGCAGGAGTTCACCAACTTCGCGCAGTTTTTCCTCGTGATCGTGCCAGGTCTTACCTTCGTCCTAGTGGCGTTTCTGCTCGCACCGCCCCTCACCTCAGGCCAATCATTCGATCTTCGCTCGTACTACTTCCGCCATATCCGGTGGATAGTGTTTCTGTTCGTCGGTGGCCTGGTCGGTACGGCTGCCTCACGCTGGGCCTTCGGTCTCGAGAGCCTGCTTAGTCCTATCAACCTGCTCCGGACAGTCGCAGCAGCAATCTTGCTGTCTCTCGGTTTCGCGAAGAGCCCGAGAGTGCATGAAGCCACAGTGCCCGCAATCTGCATCCTCGTCCTCCTCGCAATCACAATGAACTTCCGCCAGCCGACGTAGCCCTTGGCTAGCCGCCTAACAAGCCGCTGCAGCTGACGCCAAGGGCTGCCTCCGGTCGGTCCATGGTACACTCTGGCCGCGAGCTCAGGTGTCGATCCGCTGGCGGTCAGCGGCCCTCGGCGCAGCTGAGCGGCATGTCCGTTGGGCGGCGAGGCCCGGATGAAGCACGCACTTTCGATCCTCAACTTTGGCCACACCGGCGACGCGCGCTTGCTTGCCGAGATTGCCCATGAAGCTGAAGCTGCGGGATGGGACGGCTGCTTTCTGTCAGACCATGTGTGCTGGCCGACGGGTGAGCAAGCAACGATCGCCTCGATGCCAGACATTGATCCGGAACCGACTGTCGACCCTTGGGTTGCACTGGGGGCGATGGCAATGCGTACCGAGCGCATCCGTCTAGGAACCCTCGTGACGCCCCTGCCACGCCGTCGACCCGCGAAGCTCGCGCGCGAAGCCGCGACAGTCGACCGTTTGACGGATGGGCGCATGATACTGGGCGTAGGAAGTGGCCTCTGGCCCGAAGAGTTCGAGGCGCTTGGCGACGAGAGCGACCGGAAGGTTCGGGCTGCGATGCTCGACGAAGGCCTTCAGCTGGTGAATGCGCTCTGGAGCGGCGAATCCGTTTCACACCGGGGTGAACACTTTCGCGCCGAGACAGCCCCGTTTGCTCCACCGCTCCAGCGGCCTCGCATCCCGATCGTCGTAGCAGCCACCTGGCCCGTCAAGAAGATGCTCCGTCGCGCTGCGCGGTGGGATGGCGTGTTTCCACTCACGAGGCAGGGGACCTCTCTGAAACCCAACGAAGTTTCCGAACTCACTCGCGCTGTCTCGGCGCTCCGCACCACATCCGAGCCGTTTGAGATCCTGTGTCAAGGGAAGACGCAGGGCGACGGTGGCACCGAGGACCGTGGCGTTCTCGAATCGTACGAAGCCGCCGGGGGGACGTGGTGGATCGAGCTCCGCTATCCGTGGGAGGCTTCGTTGGATGAACTGATGTCGCGCGTCCGGAACGGTCCGGCGCGCGCGTGATCTGGTGAAGCTCGGATTTCTTGAAGGACACAGGCCGAATAGACATCTGCGACATCGACCGGCAGCGAGTTTGCAGGTCGGCACCACAACGCTCGCCGCCCAACAAGGAGTTGCAGCGGGCCATCAACAGCTTGATTCAATCGACCTTGGTTGCCGTCTGGCGGCATACTGGGATGGCAGGGTCGGTCTCGGTCAGCGCTGATGCAGGCCGCTGAACGCCGATCCGTTAGGCGGCGTGGATCGGAGGTCGTGGATGTTGTTCGCTGATCCCCGGGCGCTCCCTTCTAAAGTCCTCGTTGGCTACTTCGGGCTGTTTCAAGCCGCACATCTTGCCTTGAACGCCCGGTACCAGTTCGTCCCATTCTCTACACGCCCTCCGCTGCCCTTCGCGGCTCCGCCTGGGGGCTGGGCTCCCCAGTTCGTCTACTTCACGAGCGGCATGGCGATCGCGGACCTGATCAACGCGGCGTTGTC
>JAJDDS010000137.1 GCA_029260195.1 Phycisphaerae bacterium | reverse complement strand
GTCGAATCCGAACTCGCTGGCGGTTCCGAAGGTGAGGTCGCAGGCGTAGGCATGCTGGCGGATGCCCTCGCGTCCGCCCGGGTCGAGTTGTGACTGGATGAAACCGACGGTGGCGCCGAGCATCTCGAAGACGGGTTGTGCGAAGTCCGCATCGCGTTTGACGAGGTAGTCGTTGACAGTGACGACATGGACCTTCTGATTGCAGAGGAAGCGCATGTAGGCTGCGAGGTGGCAGACGATCGTCTTGCCCTCGCCGGTTTTCATCTCAGCCACGGTTCCGTCGTAGAGGACTTTTCCGCCGACGAGTTGGCAGTGGAAGTGGCGGTGTGCCCGGGCCCGACGGGAGGCTTCGCGCAGGACGGCGAAGGCTTCGGGGAGGATGCCGTCGAGTTCCGTGCCTTCCTCGATCCGCTGTTTGAGTTCATCGCTCTTGCCGCGCAGCGCGTCGTCGGAGAGGGCGTGCGTGGATTCCTCGTGCGTTTCGGCAGCGTCGGCGACGCGCGCGAGCTTCTTCAGGATGCGTTCGTTACGCGAACCGAAGATCTTCTCGAAGAATTTGGAGAATGTCTGTTGGGCGCCCATGGTCCTACCTCGTTTGTTGATCGCAATCGGGTTGTCGAATCGGAACGGAACGGAAGCGGTGTGGGGGGGAGTTAGGGGCCGTGAATGCCGCCGATCCGCGAGCATCTAACACAGCGGGAGCGCTCGATGGTGACGATCACCGGCGCCACCGAGAAGTGGCCTGGGCGGAATGCGCCCTCGCCGGCGGGCGGAGGCGGAAGGGGCTGGGCCGTTGGAGCGTTGGACGCCACGCACGGTGTCGCGGTCCAGGCACAATGAAACCCTGCGGCGTCGGAGCGTCGTGCGGCGCGCGTGGGCGAGGCTGCCGAAAGTAGCAGGATGCCGCTCATCACGCTCCAAGCGCAGAGAGCGCAGGCATTTCTTCTGACGTTGCAGTCCATCGCTCCCATTATATCGATCCATGCGCCCTGTAAAGATGGACGCGGAAAAACGGGTTTCGGCGATTTTCGAGCGTCTCGCCAGGTGCGGATCCGTAGAGTACACTGGGCTCGGCGTGCGTGGCGGCGTGTGGCTGACGCGGGGTCGGGTCGCGCCGCGCGGGTCTTTGGCGCCGGGGAGACACGATCATGTCCGGGGCAGTTCAAGACGTTGGGGATCGATGTTACGATGCGGCCGGCGGCGTGAACGTGGGTCGGAGAGACTTTCTGATGCGAGCGGCGGGGGTCGGTGCATTCGCGTATGCGTCGTTCCGCGATGACGCGATCGCTCGGGTGCTCGCGGCGGATCGATCGGCTGGAGGGAAGTCAGCCACCGAGTTGGCTCACAACGAGCGGTACTGGGGTCAAATTCAGCGGGCGTTCGCGGTGGACCGAAGCGTCATCAACCTCAATAACGGGGGGGTGAATCCGGCATCGCGTGTGGTGATGGACGCGATGCGCCGGCATCTTGAATTCACGAACCAGATCCCGGCCCGGAATCTGTGGAAGATACAGGACAAGCAGGTCGAGACGGTCCGGCAGCGGTTGGCGAGGGTGTTCGGGTGCGATCCCGAGGAGATGGCCATCACCCGCAACGCGAGCGAAGCCATGGAGATCGCGCTGTATGGGCTGGATCTCGAACGCGGGGACGAGGTGCTGACGACGGACCAGGACTATCCGCGGATGATCAACACGCTGAAGCAACGGGAGCTGCGCGACGGGATCGTGCTGAAGACGTTTCCGTTCGTCAATCCTCCGCCGTCGTTGGGGTATCTCGTGGATCGGTTCGTCGAGCACATCACGCCGCGTACGAAGGCGGTGCTGATGTCCCACATCACAACGTACACGGGGCAGGTCTTTCCGGTTCGGGAGATTTGCCACGCAGCCCGGGAGCGCGGAATCACGGCCATCGTGGACGGGGCGCACGCATTCGGACAGATCGTGTTCGACGGGGGAGCGATCGGATGCGACTTCTACGGGACCAGCCTGCACAAGTGGCTTCACGCGCCGATCGGGACCGGGTTCCTCCATGTTCGTCGCGATCGCATCGCCGACCACTGGCCTCTGATGGCGGCGGCGGAACCAAAAAAGAACGACATTCGCAAGTTCGAAGAGATCGGGACGCACCCAGCCGCCAATCGCCTGGCGGTGGCTGAGGCGTTGACGTTTTACGAGGGGATCGGGCCGGCACGTCACGAGGCGCGGTTGCGTCACCTTCGAGACCGTTTCGCGGAGCGTCTGGCAGCGTCGGATCGTGTGCGGTTGTACACGAGTCTGGCGCCTGAGCAGTCGTGTGCGTTGGCAACGCTGGGGATCGACGGGGTCGATCCGGCTGATTTGGCCGAGTACCTGTGGCGAAAGCACAGAGTTCTGGTCACGACAATCAAGCATGAACGGGTCGAGGGGATTCGGGTGTCCCCAAACGTATACACGACGCCGACTGAAATCGATGTGTTTTGCGACGCGGTTGAACGCGTGATGGAGCACGGTCTGCCGTCGTGAGTTCGTGGGGCGGATGTGTTTACCTCGCCGCCCGACCGCGCCGCCATGTTCACACCGGGGTCCGGGTGGCCCTGGGCAGTTGCCTGCCCAGGCCCACCCGGACCCTCCTCCGATCGACGGGCAGACCGTTGCTTCACAATTGGCTGGCCATATAATTCTTTCAGATGTTTCTGAAAGGACCAATATGGACAGCACACTCCTCGACAAGTCACGATCCCTCTTCATCCGCCGGTGGGGCGAGATGGGCGCGAGTTGGGGCGTCAGCCGAACCATGGCGGAGATCCACGCCCTGCTTTTCATCTCGAATCAGCCGCTCTGCACCGACGACCTCATGGAGGTGCTCCAGATATCCCGCGGGAACGCCAGCATGAACCTCCGCCAACTCGTCACATGGGGTCTGATCGAGCGCGTCCACCGGCGCGGTGACCGCAAGGAGTACTTTGTGGCAGAGTCCGACGTGTGGCGAATGTTCGAAACCATAACCCGCGAACGCCGCCGGCGCGAGATCGAGCCGATCATCGAAACCATCGGCAAGTGCAGGGAGATGCTCAAAGAGGAGCTTAAGGGCGTCAAAGATGAGCGCCGCAAGGACATCAAGGAATTCCAGCGCCGCCTCGACGACATGCGGGACTTCTTCACCGTCGTCAACTCGCTGTTCAACCTAGTCGTCAAGGTCGGCGAATCGCGCGTGGCTGACGTCATCAAGGTGCTGGCGAAATTCGAGCGTTAATCGCCCGCGTCATCGAGGCGCCCGCCGTCATCGGCCGACTTCGCCATCCACTCGCGCGCCTTGTCCAGCACCGCCTGCGGAAACCCCTCGCGATCGAGGATGCGCAGCGCGTTGCGCATCCGCGCCGGACCGGGATGCAGCGCATACTCGAACACCGGCCCGTCGCTCCCCAGTTCCTCGTCGAAATGGTGATTCGTCGCAACCAACCCGTCCGCCAATTCGGTCAGGCGGTGCTCATGCGTCGCGACGACGAAGAAATGGTCCGACTCCATCAGTTGCCGAACGACAGCCACACTGGCTGCGATGCGCTCGACGGAATTCGTGCCCCGAAACAGCTCGTCGATCAGACCCAGCAGCGGTGCGTCGCTCGGCGGCGGCAACAGCATCCGGCGAATCTGGCGTACTTCAGCCATGAAGTAGCTCTCCTCCTTGGACAAATCATCGCGGATGCGCAGGTCGCTGACCAACCGCACTGGCGCAAAACGTACCCGCCGGGCCGTCACGACCCCGCCCAGTTGGGCGAGCAGCGTATTCACGCCCACCATCCGCAGATATGTGCTCTTGCCCGCCATGTTGGAACCGGTGATAACCCGAACGCGTGACCCAGCCGACAGATGCACGTCGTTGCCCACGATGCGGCCAGGCGCCACCAGCGGATGAACACCCCCCTCGATGGACAGGACCGGCTCGCCCGCGACACTTGCGTAGACCGCCACCGGCTGCTCAAACGCGAAGGACGCCAAGCTGGTCATCGCCTCAAGGTCCGCCAGCGCGCCCAGCGCACCCAGGATCGTCTCACGATGCGGAACCACGCGATTGAGAATCGCGTCGGCAGTGTGCAGGTCGTAGAAGAAGACGACGTTCAGTATCGCGTGGATCGTGCCGCCGGTGTTCGTGAGATCGAGGCGCCACTTGAGCGCCGGAAGCACATCCGGCGCGATCGCGTCCGCGAAACAGTCGCGCAATCGCGCCAGCTCGGTGTCGTCCGGCAACTCCCCACCCGCGTGCTCGCAGGCGAAGAGTAAACCGTGCACGGCGTGCGCGACGTCGCGCCAGGGGTGAAGACGCACGTCAAGATCGCCGTGCATTCGGAAAGAAAGCGCGGCGTTGACGAGTACGACCATCAGCAGCGCACCGAGCCAACCGGGAATGCCCATCACCGCCGGAGGCAGCGCGATGCACACAAACAGCCCGCTCGGTATCGACCACAACCGGAGCATCCGAATGCGACCCGGCGATGGCAGCCCTGTGGCGGATCGAACCGCACTCAGAAATGAACCAAGAGGCTCGTCCCGTCCGCGCAAGGTGGCGACACCAGCCATCATCCGCAGCCTGGCTTCCATCTGATCGTCAAGTAGGCGTACGCACGCCTGCCTCGCGCCGATGCGACCCGGCGATAGGCACGGGTGTTCGCACATGTCCCGAAGCCGCCGCGCGCCCATATTTGTCGACGCGCGGTTGAGCAGTCCGAATACCCCCACAGGGTCGGCGTACAGATCGAGATCGTCGCGCTCCTGCTCGCTCAACCACCACGTGTCGCCGAGATCGAGAACGGATTCGGGCGTTTGCCGAGTCGGGTCCGGCTCGACCGGACGATGGTTCGAGCGAATCGTCACGACTTTCCCGCCGAACCGTTGTCGCGACTCGGCGATCATCAGTAGCAAGCGGTCCGCAAACTCCCGGTCGGCGCTGGCGCGAAGATGCCGTCGAACCGAAACTACGAACAGCACGCCGGCGATCCCGGTCACCGCCAGGGCTGCGTTCGCGTCGTCCAGCCAGAACCACACAAGGAAGCCCGTGAAGAAACACGCCAGCCGCGACCACGACCACCCGCGCTCGGCTTCGAGACACGATCGCCGGCGCGCTTCCGCCTCGACCCCGTACGACCTCAGCCGCGCGCCGGATTCGGACAATCGTTCACTTTTTGTCGCTGTGTCGTTCACGCGAACCGAGCCTCGTACAATGCGGAGCGACGTCATTGCGCCCGGCGGTTCAGATCGTCTCAAGCGTCGTGACCGTCTCGTCGGGCACACCGCCGTCGGCGATTGGATTGCCTGAATGGACGCGGTCCGGCCGCTCGATCAACACGGTGCGCCAACCCAGCGCGTTGGGCGCCACAAAGTCCTTCGCTGGATTGTCCGCGACATACACACAGTGTTGATGGGCAACGTCGAGCCGCTCGGACATCTCCTCGAACGCCCGCGGATGTGGTTTCCAGAATTCTCGTCCGAAATCGTCGGTGACGATGATCGCGTCGACACGCTGTCTGATACCGAGGGCGTCGAGCTTGGCGTGCTGCGTGACGGCGTAGCCATCGGTAATCGCGCCAAGCTTGTACAACGGTCTCAGACGCGACAAGGCTGCGTCGGCGTCAGCGTGCAGACGAATGGTCGGCCGATGCGCCCGAAACATCGCGATCATCTCCCGCACGATGCCCACTTCGTCGCCGATTCCGCATTCGGCGACGATGACGTTGAACACGCGATGTCGATCGGACGTGTCGAACAGTTCACGCATCCGCGCCGCGAGATCGAACGTCACGCCAAGTCGCGATATGAATGCCCGCGACACAGCCTCGAACCCGCTGAAGGCGTACGCGCGCTCGGGGTAAAGCGTATCATCCAGATCGAAAACGATGGCTTTCGTCTTGGCCATGTGAGACTAGCGCCAGCGCTTGTCGATCGGGCAGAACACAGAATCGTCAAACCGCAACATGGCGATGTTGTTCTCGAACGCGGTCGGGTTGATGGTGATCGGCACGCCCAGGTGTTCCGACATAAGCCAAGCAGGGTAGTCGGCGCCGGCGTGAATGCCCAGCGGCGCGCCGCCCCCGAAACGGGGGTTGATTTCGATCACGCGAATCTCGCGACGCGGTGTGACAATACACTGCACCGTCACCAGGCCCCGACAATCGCCCAAAGCCAGCGCGACTTTCCGCCCGACAGCCATGACACGCCGGTCCTTGACCACGACGCCCTTGGACACCTCACCGTTACGCACCTCCAACCGTCGCCGGGGAACAACGCAGCGGGGAATCCCGTCGAACCCGGTATAGACATCCAGCGTGTGCTCGACGCCGTCGACGAACTCCTGCACGATCGGGTTGGGCACGCGCCGACGGAGCACCTTCAACTCTTCCAGGTTGTCGATCTTGTAGTTGCCCATCCCAGCGCTACCCTCGCGCGGTTTCATGAAGTAGGGGAACCGATGGTGCTTCAGCTTAAGCGCCGCCTCACACGTCCAAGTGCGCGGCGTGTCGATACCGGCGGATTTCAGACGGCGATAGGTCAGCAACTTGTCCTGACAGGTTTCGATCACACCCTCGGACGACACCACCAACCTGCACCCCAACGCGTCAAAGCGCGCCCACGCCCGACTCATCTGCAAGAGCTCGGAATCGATCAGCGGGACAATCATATCGATCTTATGATCGCGCGCCGTGGCTAGAAGGGCGTCGAGATGTGCGCCATCGTCGAGCGTCGGCACGATGTGGGCGCGGTCAACGTGGTGCATGGCGGGGGCGAACCAGGACATGTCCGCACCATGAATCGTTAGGTCGATGCGCAGTCGATCGGCTGCACGTCGAAACGCCGACAGCAACTCGACACGCCGCCCAACGCAGGTGAACAACACGTTCAGGCGCGACCGCGGCAACCCGCGCTTACGCCGCGTCGAGATGGAGGGTTTGCGCTTGCCCATCGGATGAGTATCCCGCGTGCCCGTCAAACGGAAACACCGTGTGACATTTCGGCGCCCGTCTCAAGTGCCGAGGCTCAACTATATCGCTGCAGCGATCGACCTTCCACCGCCACGGCTATCGAATCCAGCCGCGAGTCGGTATCCTCACCCACCGTGAGCGCCCAGATCATCAGTATCGGCACGGAACTGACGTTTGGACTAACCGTCGACACCAATGCGGCTTGGCTGTCGAGGCGGTTGGCTGCGATCGGCCTCCCCGTCCAACGGCACGTCACCGTCCCCGACGACGTATCCGCGATCCGTGATGCCGTCACCCGGGGTGCGGCCGACGCGAGGTATCTGCTCGTAACCGGCGGTCTGGGGCCTACGGCGGACGACGTGACCCGCCAGGGCGTCGCCGACGCCGCACAAAGACCACTCGTACCCCATCAACCGTCCCTCGACCAGCTTCGCAGCTTCTTCCTGCGCCTCAAACGGGACATGCCCGAGAGCAACAACCGTCAAGCCTACCTGCCCGAGGGCGCCATCGCCATCGAGAACTCTTGCGGAACCGCTCCAGGATTCGGTGTCCCCGTGGGCGACGCAATCGTCTACGTCATGCCGGGCGTGCCCCACGAAATGAAACAGATGTTCGTTTCCTCGATCGCGCCGAGGATCGTCGCGGAATCGCCCACAAGCGTCATCGTCACCCGCACGATCCGCTGCTTCGGAGGTGGCGAAGCCTCGATGGCTGACCAAATAGAGGATCTGATGGCCGTGGACAGAAACCCGGCCGTGGGCATCACCGCATCGGAGGGGATCATCAGCGTGCGAATCATCGCCCGCGGCGTCGATCCCTCCGCCGCCGCGACCTTGGCCGACGCGGACGCTGAAGTGGTCCGCGATCGGCTGGGTCGATTCACATTCGGTCAGGAGGACGACACGCTGCCCCAGGCCGTCGCGAAGTTGCTGCTGGACGCCGGTCACACCGTCGCCACGGCTGAGTCATGCACCGGCGGACTTCTGGCCAAAATGCTCACCGACGTGCCCGGCAGCAGCGCCTATTTCCTCGGTGGGCTCGTCACCTACGGCAACGAACTCAAAACCGAGGTCCTCGGCGTACCAGCCGAGCTAATCCAGAAGCACGGCTCAGTGTCGGAGGAGGTGGCGGCTGCCATGGCGGAGGGCTGCCGACGGATAACAGGGGCTGATTTCGCCCTGTCTGCCACCGGAATCGCCGGTCCGAGCGGCGGGACGCGTGAGAAACCGGTCGGAACCGTCTGCATCGCCCACGCCGACGCCGCGGAGACGCGCGCGCGGCGCCTGACGCTCGGTGAGCGCCTCACCCGCGAGGCCGTCAGAGACCGATCTTGCAAAGCTATGCTGAATTTTCTACGCCTACAGCTTATGAGAGAGCGAGGGTAGCTCGGCGGCGTCGGGGAATCTGGTAATCAGCGTTTCGAGCCTCAAGCGCGAGCGCGGAGTGTCCCGTGCGACCTTTCGCTTGCCATCCGGGTCCGGATCGGCACGCGATCGCCGAACGGGCGTCGCCAGTTCGCCGCCAAGTCGTCAACGAAAGCACTACCACGAGATGGGTGAATCGGTCGGACTACCGAAGCGCATCGCGACTGAGCGATCGCGATTCCCGGTCGTGCGCGAACCTCGGATTGCGCAACCTTCGAGTATTGCAATCAAGTCCTTGCGTAAATAGAATGCCGCCACCAAGTTCGAGGCCTGGAATGTTTGCGCCGGTCGGCCGAGGCCATTCGAGGGTCCACAGCCCGGATGGACTAGGCATTACCTGCTGATATCGCGGTCGCCATGCGTGAGTACTTCCACAACATATACATGACCCTCAAGACGATCCTCATCGGTATGAGGATCACCCTGAAGTACTGCTTCGCGCGCACGATCACGCTCCAGTACCCGGATATCGCTCCGGCGCTTCAGCCGCGATTCCGAGGATTCCATTACTACGAGATCGAGAAGTGCATCGCCTGCGACCTGTGCGCCAAAGCCTGTCCGGTGGATTGCATCTACATCGAGAAGACCGGCGCCCGCAAGATCGACAAAGCCACAGGCGTGGCTAAGGGCGGGGCCATGACGCGCTACGCGATCGACTACTCCAAGTGCATGTTCTGCGCGCTGTGCGTCGACCCGTGTCCCACCGACTGCATCCACATGGGGAACCTGCACGACCTCTCCGGTTACGACCGCCAGAGCATGACGGTCGAATTCACTGAGCTGGCGACCAAGGGTCTGCAAACCCCTCAGCCATTCTGGATGCAGAAGGAAACGCTCCCGGATTGGGTCGAGCAGACCAAGCAGAACTGGATCGATCGCGGAATGCCCGTTCAGCAGAAAATGCTCGACGCCCTGGAAGAGCAGGCTGCGACCAAGAAGTAGATGACCGAGCGCAGGTTCACTACGCCAACACTGACAATACTCGCCCAAACCGCACCGGTGGTTCGGGGCGACACGAACATTGAGCTGGTGACCGGCGTCCTGCTATTCATCATCTTCGGGTTCCTCATGGCCTTCGCCGCGCTTGTCGCCGGACGTTTCGTCCGTCCAACGCTTTCACACCCAGAGAAAGAGGCTGCGTACGAGTGCGGCGAGCCCGCAATCGGTGATAGCTGGGTGCAGTTCGACCTGCGATTCTACGTCGTCGCACTGGTGTTCATCATCTTCGACGTCGAGATCGCCCTGTTCTGGCCTTGGGCGGTCGTTTTTGGCGCCGCGGACGCTGCCACCGCGCAGGGGTTCGCGATTAAAACCGTCGCGGTCTACGACATGCTGTTCTTCTTCGGAATCGTGGTGGTCGGGTTCCTCTTTCTCTGGCGGTTCGGCTACCTGGACTGGGTCCGTGCAGCCACCGGGCAGCGAAAAGTCTCGCATCTCGAGCCCACACTTCAGCCGGAGGCGCAAGTATGAGTTGGATCGAGAATCGTTTCGAAGAGGGGTTGATCGTCACCTCGCTCGACTGGGCGATCAA
>JAJDDS010000136.1 GCA_029260195.1 Phycisphaerae bacterium | reverse complement strand
AATGTTGAAGGGGCGGCACCGGTAGTCAAGACCGGTACCGCCCAGGTGACCCCGTCAGCGTGACGGGGCGATGTAGAACCCTCTTTGTATGGAGAATTGTACCATGTTGACAACCAAGAATCTTGCAATCCTGGGGACGGTCTGCGTGCTCGCGGTCGTTCCGATAACGCCCCGGTCGATCCAGGACTCCGGAAGGATCCAGCTCGTCGCGACGGCGAGTGCCCAGACCGTGACCAAATGGGACAACCCCAACGACGGCGATTGGGACGATTTTTTGAATTGGAGCAACGGTGTCCCCAACAGCGCAGTCGAAGCGGAGCACGAGACGGAGACGGCG
The DNA here is from genome assembly GCA_029260195.1 of Phycisphaerae bacterium. Classification (GTDB taxonomy): domain Bacteria; phylum Planctomycetota; class Phycisphaerae; order UBA1845; family UBA1845; genus OFTM321. The sequence goes on along the minus strand of JAJDDS010000136.1, from coordinate 7,336 downwards.
GTGATCACAATCAACGTCGCGAACGCCGAGTGCGCGAAGTTCACCGGCGATGCGAGCGCGTCTAATGATCGGTACGCGCTCATCGGCGTCTCGAAGAAACTCCGCGTTTTCGGCGATATGGTCAGGACCGGAAAGGGCAACGATCCCTTCGTGGTCAAGTTCGAGAACGGAACGGGCGCTGCGGAATCGAACATGACGCGACTCTTCGTGGATGGAACCGTCAGCGGGTTCGATTTCATTCCGACAACGGGATTCGGTGTTCGGGGCAGCTATGTCAAGATCGACGTGGACGGGCGCGTCTCCAGCACCGGGTTCCTCCTGGGCGACGACGTGGACATTGACGTGGGTGGGGACGTTTCGGCGATCGCGGGAACTTCAACCTGGAGCGTGGAGGACAATGGGGACATCGACATCAAAGGGAATGTCACGGACGTCGCGTTCAGAGTCGGCACAACGGCCGCGGGCGCGAGCGAGGGGACCGTGGTCAAGGTCGGGGCCATTGGAGATCCGAGCCCGACACATGACGATTGCACCCTTCGGGGCTATGCGTCGCTGACCGTGAGCGACGACACGGGGTACGGTAGCGGCAACTACGCGGCGCGCGATCTCAACACGCTCGTGGTTCAACGGAACAACAGCTCGATGACCGTTGAGGGTTCCACCAGCGGTGCGACGTGGGAGATGTCCGGCCAGGCGCTTTTCACCGGAGTAGGCGACATTTTCAATGGTGTGTGGAACGTCGCCCGCGATGCCCGCGTCGTGGGACTGGGCGATGCGACGGAGGGAACCTGGACCGTCACAAGCGACGGCGGATCGTCGGGAGTCGGCGTAGATATCGCCGGCGTATTTGACCCCGACGTTCTCGCGGTCGCCGCCGGAACGGTGGCTTGCAACGCGTTGAGCACTTCGTCTGCGGTCTGGGATACCACCGTCAAGAACGGAGGGACGATCGAGGCGCAAGATCAGGTTTGGTTCGGTGATGTCAACGATTCCACGTTGACCTACAGCGGGCTGGGTAATGCGGTGACGGTCACGAGCGGGTTCATGTACATCGGGGGCGAGGTGGACCAAGCGTCCAGCGGGGCTGAACTGGACATCTCTGTCCAGTACCTTGTTGTGAATCCCGAGATCGTGAAAGTCGTCGGCGGGTCGACGCAAACCAAGACCTTCGAGCCGGAAGGCGTGTCGGTGGAGATTCGCGCGGGAAGCTGTTCCACGACGGCGCGCTGGCTGGAGGCGATCGGCCCCGATTACGACGGATTCAATAACGACAACGTACTGTTTACTGACTCTCCTTGCGTAGGGAGATGGGGCGACCTAACTTTCGCCCAGGGCTCGGGTACGAGCCAATGCGCCACAGTGGCTGACTTATTTCGAAGCACACCCATCAGCGGTGGCCCGGGGACGTACAGCGACTCGGTGTACGCCAAGGACTTGACGATTAGCGCCGGAGTCACACTTAAGACGGGAGTGCCATCGAATCCTGTCAATCTGTATCACACGGGTACTTACCCGAACAACGGAACACTCTCGGGTGCGGGCACGGTCACTCAGCTCAACACGACCAGCTATGGCGACTTCGACGGAGACAAGGACTCCGGGGACGACCAAGCCGACGTCACTCGGTTCAACGCGTCATGGAACAAGAGCGATGGGGATGTGGGGTTCGATCCGCTGGTCGACTGGAATTGCGATGCGACGGTGGACTGCCTAGACCGCGACCACCTGCTCGCCAACTTCCCCAATTCCACTGGTGTGAGTGGAAGCTGTCCGTAGCCGCGATCCACAGGTTAGGGAGCATCTACTCGCGGGCGGAGTGCCCGAGGAAACCGCGATCTTCGCTTGCCGGCGGTGATTGCCGCGCACGCTCTTCCTGACGGCGGTTCTCCATCACGTCCCGGTTCCATGCACGCGTCCGCGCAGTGTTTTGGTTTCGCTGCGGCGGCGTTTTTGGTCGAGGCGGCGGCGTTTGGCGGCGTGGGAGACGGTGGTCTTGCGTCGCTGCTTGCGCGGGGCGAGTGCGTCGGTGATTAACTCGCTGAACCGCTCGGTGGCTGCCCGGCGGTTGGCGGCTTGTGTTCGATGGCGGGATGAGACGACCATCAGGATGCCGTCGCGTGTGATGCGCGTAGACAGGCGGGTGCGAAGGCGGTGGCGTTGAGCGTCGCTGAGAGAAGGCGAGGCTGCGACGTCGAAACGCAATGTGACGCGCGTGTTGACCTTGTTGACGTTCTGTCCGCCGGGACCGCCGCTGCGCGAGTAAGTAAACCACAGCTCATCGGGATCAATCGTCGCGCCCGATGCGACGATGAGCGGGGGGTGTGGCGATGCGCCGCTCACCGAAGCCATACGCGCACGAGGCGGAGCAGCAGGGACGTCCCCAATCCGTCGCTATGGGACGCTCGAACTCCGCGCTCGGGTGCGGCGGGCGATGATCGCGGCGCCGAGACGCCGGGCTCGTTTCCGCGATTGTTGAGTTTCTGTTGGGTTTGCATTTTTCGGTAGATCAGGCCGGCCGACGTTTCCCCGGCGGTTGCGCTGGCTCTTTCGTAATCGCTCATGGCGCTGGGATAGTCGCCGAGGAGGTAGTGGAGTTCGCCGCGCCGAACGAGCGCGTCATAGTCGTCCGGGTCCTCGTCGAGCCGATCGGTTAGATGCCGGACGGAGTAGCCCGCGAGCACGAACACTTGGTCGCGTTCAGCCATTGCGGTGGGGTGATTGGGGGAAAGATCGAGGGCGTTCTCGAAGTCGCTGAGGGCTTTGAGGTAGGCCCCTCGTCGAGCCCGCGCCGCGCCGCGCGTCACCCACACGGCCGCGAACGCCGGATCGATCATCACGGCACGATTGAGGTCGACTTCGACGTTCTCGTCACGGGTGCGAAGGAGTCCAGCCAACCCTCGCATCAGATAGCCCGCGGCGGACTCTTCCCGAAACATGACGAGCAGATTTGCATCTTCAATAGCTTTCTCGAGTTGTGAGAGTCTCAGATAGAGAATACACCGCAGTTGCAGCGCGTCGAAATGGTCAAAGGCGCTGTTGACTGCGAGATTGACCAGCGAGAGCGCGGATTCGGGTTGGCTAGCGTCGAGGGCTTCGCCATAGTAGGCCTCGGCCATGCGAGCGCCGGGGCTTCCCAATTCGCCAACGGCTGGACCCGCGTGGGTGGAGCGCAACTTGTTGATGAGCGCTTCGGCGACGTATTCGATGAGTTGAGCATCCCGCCTTGTCAGGAGAAGTAACTCGGCGGGGTCTCTCGGCGCCGGACGGGCGGGCGGTGCCGGTGCTGGCGATGGGCCGGCGATGGCTGCGAGCGCCCCGGTGGCGACGTCGGCCATCACCTCGAGCGTGGAACCCACGACTGCGGACTCGATAGGGAATCCACCGAGGGTGTCGACGAGGCGTTGGTTTTCGGCTTCGAGCGACTCGATGCGATCGGCGGAGTCCCGCCTCTCGCGTTCTGCGGCGGCGATCAATGCTTTTTCGCTCGCCTGGCTCTGATAGGATAAGTAGGCCGAGGCGAACGACAAAACCGCGATCGACACGCCGACGGCGAGGACGGCTGCTCGGTTTCGTCCGCAGAACCTAGCGGTCCTGGTGATCCAGCCATCACGTTTGGCGCGGACGGACTCGCGTCGGACGAAGCGGCGCAAGTCTTCGGCCATCGCGGCGGCGTTCGCGTAGCGTCGGTTGGGCGTTTTCTCCAGCGCCTTGAGACAGATGGTCTCGAGGTCGATGGGAGTTTTGGGATTCAGCGATCGTGGCGCGGGGGCGTCAGTTGAGATGATCTTGGAGATCACCTGCTCGCGCGTTTCACCGGGAAACGGCGGCCAAAGCGTCAGCCATTCGTAGAGCGTCGCGCCGAGTGAGTAGATGTCGGCGCGATGATCGACCGCCGCCTGCGCGCCTGTAATCTGCTCCGGCGCCATGTAGAGCGGCGACCCGACGAATTCGCCGGTCACGGTTACGCCAGGCTGCTCGAGCACGCGCGCCAAGCCGAAGTCGGTGATGTAGAGGCGATCGTCGTTGCCGTACATGAAGTTATGCGGTTTGATGTCGCGGTGAATGACGCCATGCCGGTGGGCATAGGCAACGGCGTCGGCGGCGGACGCCATCAACTCGGCGATGCGTGTGTAGTGTGCGGCGGTGGATTTGGTCAGTGCGACACGCGATGCGCTTGAGGGATCCTCCGCGCCGGACAGTGCAGCCATTTGCGCCGTGTCGTCCGGATTGGACGGGGAGTCGGTTTCGCGTGCGTTCTCTGGCTGCGCACGATCACCGCCGACGATCAGCTTGGTTTCGGTCAGGTCGAGGCTCGACCCCCGGCGTTCGCCGCGGAGTTCGGCGATGATCTCGTTGAGGCTTCGACCGTCGACAAGTTCCATCGCGTAGAAGTAAAGCCCGTCGTGGTCTCCCCGTGCGTAGATGGGGACGATGTTGGGATGATGGAGGTTCGCGGCTGCCTCAGCCTCGCGCTGAAACCGCGTCACGACGTTGTCGGTCATCGCCAGCGAGTTGGCGAGTACCTTGAGTGCGACCGGGCGTTTCAGCGATCGCTGCCAGGCTTCGTAGACCGTCCCCATCCCGCCCTGTCCGATCTTCCGGCGGACTTCAAAATCGCCACCGAGCACCTGCCCAACCAGCGCGGAGGGACCGCGCAACGCTCCGTCGCCGGACCGTGCGGGGTCGGATCCTGTTCGGCCGAGACCACTCATGTCGCCCGCCTCACTCCTCGCCGATCGCCGCGCCACCGCTGCCCGGACGAACTGCTTTCATCGGGACGCGAATTCCCCGCCCTGTGGGTCGCGTCGCCGTAAATCTCTTCGCCGTCCGGATTTACATCGGCACGGTACATTGTTCGCGGATCGCCGGAGACTATTTCGTCGCTCGATCCCCTACACATAATGTCCGCCACCTCCGGGGGCTGGTCAATGAGATTTCCCGCCCGCCATTATAACGGCCGGACCCCGCTTGGTAACTACAGTTGTCGGAGGCCGGGCTACCGCCGCCGCATTGTTGACGGAGTCGACCCCCCTCTCCGCTCCGAATCAGCGTGGCCGAGTGTCGGTTCTAGACTTTTTCACAGGCAGGTCAAGTGTCACTTTTGTAACGCCGCCACGGCGTAACCGTCTGTACGATGACACCCGCCAGCGCCGAACCGTTTGGGTGATTCCGCTCGAGTCCCCCCCACCGGACTCCGCGATTCCCGCCGGCGAAACGCGTCATTCCCTGTCGGGCGATCCAGCCACATTTGGAAAATCCCCGATTGCGTGACGCCGTCCCAGGTCGCGGTAGTTGCCGACGATTGATTCGAGGTATCGCCTCTCGGTCTCCGTCGTCTCTCGTATGACGCGGGCAGGAACGCCCATGAGCATCATTCCGTCGCCGACTTCGGTCCTCGGCGCCACCAGCGCTCCGGCGGCGACGATGCAGCCGGCTCCGATCCGGCAGCCGTCCAGGACGATTGCACCGATCCCGATCAGCGCTCGCGCCCCCACAAACTCGCAATGCACAACCGCCCGATGTCCGATGCTGACCTCGTCCTCGATGATCAGATCGCGGCCGGTCTCAGTGTGGATGACGCTGCCATCCTGAACGTTGACCCGTCGTCCGATGGTGATCGCACCCACGTCGCCGCGGATGGCCACATGGTGCATGACCGTAGACCCGTCCCCGATCGCGACCCGGCCGCCGACGTACGATGTCGGCGCCAGGTAGACGTCCCGCCCGATCTCGACTTTCGCTTCCGAAACGCTCACGGGTGGCCATCCTACCACGCGGGAGCATCGGACGCGATCCCGCCCGCCAGTTGCCTCGGCGACGCGCTCCTGATACCGTCGCCCGCCCCGACGCTTCGCAATTGCCAACAGAGTGCCCAAGAGTGAGCGAGATTCCACAAGACCAAACCGAACGCAGACGATGGTCGCGCGTCGCGATCGTCGACCTGCTCGCCAAGGCCGGTTTCAAGCCCGAGTACCTTCTGGTGTTCCTGGCTGTCCTGATCGGTGCCACCACCGGTTTGGGGGCGTTCTTGTTTTACAAGCTGATCGAGTACGCCACCGAGTTTGCTTACGGCGCGCACGACAGCCTGTTCGCGGGACGATGGTATATGGTCATCGCGCTGCCGGTCGTGGGTGCTTTCCTGACGGGGATCATCACGCACAACTTCGCGCAGGAGGCGAAGGGTCACGGTGTTCCCGAGGTGATGGATGCGATTTACCGGCGCGGCGGCGCGGTGCGGATGCGCGTGGCGATCGCCAAGTCCATCGCGAGCGCGCTGACTATCGGCTCGGGCGGGTCGGCGGGGACCGAAGGACCCATCGTTCAGATCGGGGCTGGGATCGGCAGCGGATTCGGACAGTTGCTCCACATTCCTCGGCGGGAGATGGGAGTGCTGCTGGCATGCGGGGCAGCGGGGGGGATATCGGCGATCTTCAACGCGCCCATCGCGGGCGTCATGTTCGCGCTCGAGATCTTTCTGAAGGACTTCTCGCTGCGGACATTCTCTCCGGTGGTTTTCGCCAGCGTCATCAGTTGCTCGCTCATGCACGCGCTGATCGGAGCCGGCGACGTCTCCATCTTTCAGGTGCATCAAAACGCGCACTACGTTTTCAACGGTACGGAGCTGCCCTTCTACCTCGTGCTGGGCATTCTGGCTGCCCTGGTGGCCGTCGCGTTCATCAAGCTGCTCTACTACTCGGAAGATCTCACCGACTTGCTTCCGTTGCCCGACTATGTGAAACCGGCGCTGGGGGCGTTCTGTCTCGGCCTCCTCGGGCTGGCGTTTCTCTCGCGCGGAGCGACGGTCGACGGACAGATGCCTCCGTTCTTCGGGAATGGCTATCGCGTTATTCAGCAGGCCATCAATCAAGGCACGATTTTCGACCTGGGGATGACCGCGTTGGCGGCGTTTTGCGTGGTCAAGATCCTGGCCACCTGTCTGACACTCGGATCCGGCGGATCGGGCGGGATATTCGCGCCGTCGCTGTTCATGGGCGCCACCGTCGGGGGCGCGTTCGGCCTCTTGCTCAACCAGATCGGCTGGGTCGACGACGGAAGCGTCAGCGCGTATGCCCTGGTGGGGATGGCGTCGGTGGTGGCAGCCACGACCCACGCGCCGTTGACGGCCATTGTCATTCTCTACGAGATCACGCGCGAGCCGCGGGTCATCCTGCCGATCATGTTCGCAGCTATCATCGCGACGTGGTTCGCGCAGCGCTTGTGTCGCGACAGCATCTACACGCTCAAGCTGAGGCGCCGCGGGGTTCGGGTTGGGACGCTGGCGGATCTCACGATTCTGAAACGGATCACAGCCGACCAGGTGCAGACGGTCCGCGCG
>JAJDDS010000135.1 GCA_029260195.1 Phycisphaerae bacterium | reverse complement strand
CCCAAATCCAGGTCCGGACCGTGGCGCGTCGGGCGAGGTGCTCGCCGTCGAAGACCCGCACATTGTATCGAGCGTCGGGGACGATCAGGCCGTCGGAGACATCGAACACGCCCCACTCCGCGGGGGTTTGGAAGACGGGCTCGTCCGCCAAACCGCCATCGAAGTTGACGTACTTGACGACACAAAGCCAATCGTCGGAGGTGACTTCAAACGCGATGGGCGCGCCGCCCGGAGGAGGGGTCACGCTGAGGTAGCGGCAGCCCGTGGCTTCGACAATCGGCACGGGGTTGGTACACGGGGGGTACTGAGGTGTCGCGCCGCCTGACCACACGGTGGCGAAGCGGGTCCAATCGTCGCAATCGATGTCGCGGTCGCCGTCGTAATCCAGGTGGGCCTGCGCGGGCAGGACGGTGCGGACGTCGACATCGGTGAAGCCGTCGATGAAGGCGGGCAGGTCGGACTCATCGACGCGACGATCGCGATTGTCATCACCGAGAGGATAAAGAACAGCCTGCAACGAATTGGTCGGCTCGCGGGTTTCATTGGGGACGAGTTCAATGACGGCGATCTGATCGCCGTGGGAGATTCGGTACCAGCCATAGAAGCCTCGGAGGCTGGCGACTCCGTTGGCGTCAGTGGCGACCTGTTCGTGGGTGGACCAAGTTTCGTCGAGGAGTCGTTGGTAGGCCACGCCGGCAGCCTTAGGGCGAAACGAGAGATCCAGCAGTCCACTGCCGGGTTGGAAGTGACGTCGATCGCTGAATCCCCAGTAGGTCATGGAGTCGATGGCGGGGTGACCGAAGGCGACGGTCATGACCTGTTCGTAGTACTCAGCTTGGTGTTGGTCGTCCCATGGTTGTCCGTGGTAAGGACCGCCGAGGATGAACGTGTTGTCGGCACCGAGGCTGACCTCCGTGAGGTGGACCTCCACGCCGAGTTGGGACATGCGCTCGAAAGCCCGCCACATTTCGCGGGGCAGGTACCATTCTCCGAGGTTGGCGTGCAGTTGGACGCCGACGCCGCCGAGTGGGGCGCCTCGGTCGATGAGGTCGCGCATGCGGACGAAGAAGTTGTCAGCCATGTACGGGACAGCGACGATTTCGAATTCGTTGACGATCAAGGTCGTATCGGGGTCGGACTCGTCGGCGCGGAGCAGGCTGTCCTCGACGATTTGAGGTCCAGCCCAGAACTCCCATTGCAGGGCGTGAAGCGGTTCATTGACGACGTCGTACGAGGAGAAGCGTCCGCGGAATTGCTCGACGACATCATGCACTCGGGATTCAAGCAGCGCGTCGGCGCCAGCGACGTCGCTGTCGGTAAACCAGGTCGGGATGTCCTGGAAGTGTCCCCAAACGAGGTTGTGCCCTTTGAGCTCGATGCCGAGGTCGTCGCAGATGTTAAGGTATTGGGTGATCTCATCGAACCGCGGCGCTCCGCGCTCGGATTCGAGGTACCCCCAGCGCATGACGTTTTCAGTTGTTCCGTAGTTGAACATCTCCGCCAGTCGTCGGCGATACCATTGTTCGACGGGGCGGTCGGGGTTATCGAGGTCGAGGCGGACGGCGGTCCCCCAGCGGAAGTGGTGGCGGATCATGTCGAATCGGACGGGTTGATGCGCCAGCGGAGCGCCCTCGGGGTCGAGCAACTGGATTTGGAAATCACCCTTTCGGTGGATCTCGATATTCTGGCGCGCCAGCGCCATGACATCTTCGTCGCGTTCCGGAACATCGGGTTCGTCCAGGAAATCGGGGCGCGGCTCACGGGTGGGCCATTGTTCGCGCGGTGTGCCGGCGGGAACGGCGAATTCGAGCCGGTCAACCATCAGGTTTCGGTCCTGGCCCGGCGCGGGCGGTTCGTCGTTGGTATAGGCGACACCGATCTGCTGGAGCCCGGGTTCTAATGTGATATCGAAGGAGTGGGCGGACCAGTCGCTCTGGGCGACGGTGGTTTGAGCTTCGAAGCGCTGGTTGACCGTGATGCCCATGATCGGCCAGTGGCCAAAGGCCGGCGCTCCGTGGACAACGCCGGTCACGCGAACTGTAGTGCAGTCGGGATGGCATCGGACCCAATCGGTGATTCGCCCGGACTGCCAGATGTTCCAGCCCTGGGGCACGGGGCCTCCGATGGCGCGACTTTCGAAATCTTCGGCTTCGATGACCAGGGCGGTCTCCCACTCGCTTTCGGGTGGGGTGAGGGTGAGGCTAACGTTGTCGAGGCCCCAGCTTTCGGTTTCGTTCTCAAGCCCCCGAGCGGCGAAGTGGAGCTCAACCGAATCAGCGTCGTGATCGAATGTGGCGCGGATCTGGTAGACGGAGTTCCACTGCTGAATGCTGCCGTCGTTGTCAAAGAAGCTGTAGCCGAGAGAGTTGTTCTCGATGGCGCCGGAACGTCCGGGATGGCGTCCGAAGGGGTAGCTGTTGGGAAAGGCCTGGCGGGGTGATTCGGTGTAGGAGAAAGTGGTTTCGACAAGTGTTTGGCCGTCTCCGGTGGTGAGCGACCACACGTCGGGGCCCATGATGGTGCTGTTTCCGTCCCACGACCCGATAACGTAGAGATCGGCGACGATGGTGACGGCGGTGTGTTCGGGAAGCGCGTCGAGCGTGAGCGTGGCGGTGTCGTTGGTGAACGCACCGAGGAACGCACGGAAGTTCTGAGGGGCTGCGGAGCGTCGGTCGGTCGACCACTCCGTGCCCACGGAGGATTCAAAGTCGCTGTAGTACACGCCGACCGCAGGCCTTAGGGCCGCCCGGCGATCATCGCCGTCGTTGGAGGGTTCGGGTTGGGTTGCAGCCGGTTCCTCGGGATCGGTCGAGTCGGGAGGCGGGAAGTAGTAGCAGCCCGTAGCGCAGGTCAGCGACAGAATGGCGATAAAACCACCCCGGCGGCAATCGAAACGCGGTGACGTCACGAAAGACCCTCGTGGCTGTGGCTGGTGCATGGTGGTTGCTCGCTCAGTATTGGGACGACCGCAGCTTCGCCCGTACGCCATTAACGGCGCAGAACGCAGCCTCTTTGTTCGCGCGAACGCCTCCCGCACATGGATTATTGGGGTCGCGGGGACGCCCGTCGGCCCCTAGCGTAGTCTAGGGACAGGCCCGGGGAGATTCAACCTGCGCCGTGTTGTTTTTGCGGCATCACAAACATCCAGCGAAACTTGCATCCCGACGTCAGCGTGGCTAGAATGGCCCAAGCGAGCCGACATGGGGTGGACCATCATGTCGGGGTAGCCGGCGCCGGAGGGTGTCGGCGGGATTGACGCTCGGTGAATTGAATCGATTGCGCAGCGGGCGCGAGGCTTCGAAGCGGGTCCGTGCCGCCTGGGGCTCGGCGGCGTCCGCGTGGTCCGGATTCGATGGGCGTTTGACAGAGGTTGAAAGAAGCCTCCTTGATTGGCAAAGAGTGAGAGGGCTCTCGCCGGTCGATCCAGCGCGACGTGGGGCGCGGGGGTGTTCGAAATGGGCCGGAGGCGCCGAGACTAGCCACGTCAGTGGTCTGAGACGATTCTCTCGACGAGGCGCGAGATGGGGAAACGACGTGAAGGGTATCATACTCGCGGGTGGGCAGAGCAATCTCTGCTATCCGCTGGCGGATTATTGCCGGCGGTCACTTATTCCATTTTGTAACGATCCGTTTGTTCAGCACCAGTTGCTGGCGCTGCGCGATCTCGGCGTTCAAGACGTTGGGTTGGCGCTATCTTCGGACGGCGCCGAGGCCGTGCGGGAACGCTTCGGCGACGGCTCGTCGCTTGGGATTCGCCTGACGTACGCGGTCGATAAGCTGCCGGTGGGACCGGCGGGCGCGATTCGCTCGCTCGGTGATTTCATCGGCGACGATCCGTTCGTGGTTCTTGGCTGTACGACGTACGTGGGGGCTCAAGCACTTAAGGGACTCGTGCGGGCGCATCGCGATCGAGGTGCGACGGCGACGTTGGGAATGGCGTCAAGGGGGGAATCGGTTCGGCCGTCGGACTTTGAGAACGTGGTCTTGCGCGCGGACGGGACGGTTGCGTCGTACGAGATTCTTCACGCGTCCCGCGAACGGCGGCAGCGGCGGGATTTCGGGGGCGTTTATGTCTTCGAGCCCGAGGTGTTGGCGTCGATCCCGGCCGATGGACACGCGGATATCAAAGAGCAGCTCATCCCGGAACTTTGCGCCGAGGGCGCCCATATCGTCGCGCACACGCTGGACGGTCCGCACGCGAGCATCGACAGCACGGAGGAATACGAGCGAGTCCAGAAGTACCTGTTGCAACAAGGCCGAGCACATCTGAACGCGCACGTCGAGATTGGTGAGGAAATCTGGGCGGAGGGGGACGCGCGAATTGCGTCGACGGCGTCTCTGCTTGGTCCGATCGTGATTGGTCGCGGCTGTGTGATTGAGGAAGGTGCGCGGATCATCGGTCCGGCGTTCATCGGTGACGGGTGTCACGTGGGCGCCGAGAGTTTGGTTCGCGAAAGTACCCTGTGGCCTGAGTCTCGGGTGGAGCAGGATGCCCGGGTCGAGTTCAGCATCGTCGGGACGGGATGCGCGGTGCGGCGTGGTCGGCGGTTGCGGCGTGAACTCCTGATGAAAGAGCACCCACAGACCTGCTACCGGCACACGTCGGACGACGAGGATGGGAACGGGAACGGGGACGACGGAAACGGAACACGGTGGAACGGACGCATCGTACCGGTGGACCACCCGACGGATAAGGTCAAGTCCTGGATTCAGTGCGGCGCGAAGCGTCTCGTGGACGTCATCGCCTCGGCGCTGGCGTTGGTGATGGGGCTTCCGATCCTGGCGCTCATTACGGTGATAACCAAACTCGATTCGCCGGGGCCGGTGTTCTTCGTCCAGCGACGCTGCGGACGCGGGGGGCGCGAGTTCGACATGTTCAAATTCCGCACGATGCACGTCGATGCAGCTGGTTTGCAGCAGCGTCTTAGGGATCAGAACAGTGTGGACGGGCCGATGTTCAAGATGTTCGACGATCCGCGGCGAACGCGGGTGGGTCGGATTCTGCACGAGACGGGACTGGACGAGCTGCCGCAGTTGATGAACGTGCTACGGGGCGACATGAGCTGGGTGGGGCCACGTCCGCTGGTGATGGGCGAGATGGTTCGCAGCGCGAACTGGCGGGATTTTCGCCTCACCGTGAAGCCCGGGATCACGGGTCCGTGGCAGATTTCGGACCGACGGGAATGTTCATTTCACGACTGGATTCTGCACGACGTCGATTATGTGCGGAACCACTCGTTTTTCGGGGATTGTGAAATCCTACTCAAGACGGCGTTTTGGGCATGTGCTCGAGTGATCCGAGGCTGCCCGCCGCCAGCCGGTACGGCGCCGAGTCAAACGCCGCGTCCGTAATGCTCAAGATCGCACGCCGGTCGACGGCCCCGCTCGTTGCGGGCACGGCGCCGGCGGAAAGGTACCACGATGAAGACATCAGTCTATCTAGCCGACTTGCGGCACGACTACGGCGGCGTTTTGGCGACCGACTGCATGCCGGTGGGTGTGGGGTATATGAAGGCCGTGATGGACCGGGACCTTCCGGAGGTCGCATCGCGGGTGTTCGCGTACCCGAATATCCTCTTGGATGCGATGAAAGAGCAGCCGCCCGACGTGCTCATGGTGAGCAACTACGTCTGGAACGAGGCGATCGGCCTGCACTTTGCAAAAATCGCCAAGCGAATCAACCCGGACACGCTGGTGGTGATGGGCGGTCCCAATATCGAGGTCGAGCCTGAGCGACAGATTGAGTTCGTGCGCCGTCAACCCAACATTGACATGTACGTTCTCGGTGAAGGGGACTTCCTGGCGACGGATGTCGTTCGGCGTTTTATCGAGGTCGACAAGTCGGTGGCGGCGTTCGGTGATCTGGAGCACGAGTCGAGTGTGTGGCGGCGTTCCAACGGCGAGTACGCCCATGCGGAGATGCGCAAGCGTCACAAGGGCGTCGAGGAGATTCCCTCGCCGTGGCTGACCGGAATTATGGATGAGTTCTTCGACGGCAAGATGTCGCCGATCATCGAGACGAATCGGGGTTGCCCGTTTTCGTGCTCGTTCTGCGTACAAGGGACGACGTACTACAGCAAGATCAACGACTTCAGCCTGGAGCGGATGGAGGCGGAAATCGACTACATCGGCGCGCTGATCCAGTCGAAATCGCCGAACGTCGGCACGCTGCGAATCGCGGACGCGAACTACGGGATGTACGAGCGGGACGTGACCATTTCCGAGCACATCGGACTGGCGCAGAAGAAGTACGGTTGGCCGACGTTCATCGACGCGACAACGGGCAAGAACCGGGCCGACCGGATCATTCGCTCGATGGAGAAGGTCAACGGGGCGCTCGTGTTGTATCAGGCGGTGCAGTCGCTGGACGACACGGTGTTGCGAAACGTGCGGCGCAAGAACATCAGCATCCAAGCCTACGAGCAGATTCGCGTTCACGTGCGCGGTCGCGGTTTGAAGATCAACTCCGATCTGATTCTCGCCCTGCCGGGCGACAACCTCGTGGCACATCGCGAGGGCATGAAGAAGCTCCTCAACGCCGGGACGGATCAGATGCACTGCTTCCAGGCAATGATGCTCAAGGGTTCGGACATGGAATCGCAGGAGTCGCGCGACGAATTCAAGGTCGACACGCGGTTCCGCGTGTTGCCGAAAAACTACGGCGAGTACGGCGGCGAGCGGGTGTTCGACATCGAGGAGATCATCGTCGCGAACGATACGTTGCCGTTCGAGGACTACATCCGAGCCCGCGAGTTGCACATGGCGTTCAGCATCTTCTGGAACGACGGGTGGTTTTCCGACGTGATATCGTTCGCGGCGTCGTGCGGCATTGAAGCGTTCGATTGGATGGAAGCGATGCTCGAGGCGATGCGGGCGGACACCGGCAAGATGCGGGCGTTGCTCGATGAGTTTGTCCGGGAAACGAACGGCGAGCTGTTCGCGACGCGCGAGGCGTGCGCCGAGTTCTATGGGCAGGACGAGAACTTCGAGAAGCTCCGTCGCGGCGAAATCGGCGACAACCTCATGTACAAGTACCGGGCGGCTGCGTCGTTCCTGCTCTGGCCGGAGTTATGTGAACTCGCGATGGGCGAGACGCGAACGATGCTCGTCGCGGCGGGCGTCGACGAGACGATCGCCAACTTCGACGAATTCTGGAGTGACTTCCACGGATTCGTTCGTGGCAAGCACGCCCACGGTGCGACTGAGGAAGCCGTGTTGACACCGGAGTCCGCGACGATGCGATACGACATGGCGATGTGGGTGTCCGAAGGGATGCCGAAAGACACGCGGGCGCACCGGCTGGCATCCGCCGAGCCGTTCGAATTCCGATTGGCGCTGGAAGACGAGCGCGAGTTGGCTGCTGCGTTCAAGGTCTGGTCCAGTGAACTCAAGGGGCTGTCCAAGTTGGTGACGCGTATACGCGTTGGCTCGCAGGAGCGAGAATGTCATCCTCTCAATGGCCGGAAACTGGCCAGTGGACTGCGTAACGGGAACGGGACCGCAGCCGTCAGATCAGAGCAGCAGACAGCGGGAGCGGACGCTGGCGACGGTCAGGATGGCTAACGAAGTAACATCGCGCAGAACGTAGACGCAGACGCGGATCAATCGGAGTGGCCCCCGCAGGGCGCGGGTCGGCTCCATGCCGCGGCTGATGGCGTACGGAATGGTCAGCGTCAGGGCGTACGGCGCCCACCAAGCACAGACCAGAGCGATTAAGGCCAGCAGAATCCACGCCTGGTGCCGGTCAAAGAAGTACCGGGCAAAGAAGGCTGCGCGGAGTTCGGGGCATCGCTTCGTCAATCCCGGCCAGAGGTGCAGAGTTCGTATGTAAATCCAGCCTCGCATGTTGAGCGGCTGCACTTCGTGGTACACAAGAGCTTCAGCGCTGAACCGACTTTGCCATCCGGCGCGTTTCACGCGCCAGGCGAGTTCCACGTCCTCACCGCCGACAGGCACGTCCGCTTCGCCGTCGTAGGCTGCATCAAATCCGCCGACGTCGCGAAATGCGCTGGTGCGGTAGAAGATGTTGGCGCATTCGTAGACGTGGTTTTCCTCCTCGACGACGATGTACCGCGTGAAGACGCCGGTGGGAACGTCGGGTTCGGGGAGAGTCCTTCCTTGCACAATTCCGACGCCGTCGTCGAAGGCGGCCAGACCGCCGGTCAACCAATCGGGGGTCGCGACGCAGTCGCTGTCCATGAGCGCGATGAACTCCGCGCGGGCATGCGCGGCGCCGAGGTTGCGGGACGGTCCGGGTCCTTCGGGCTTCTTGGTGAGCAGCCGCAGCGTGAAGGGAGCTTCGGGTATTAGAGCGTTCACGACGCTCGCGACGCGGTCATCGGGTGAGCTGTCGACGACGATGACCTCGTA
>JAJDDS010000134.1 GCA_029260195.1 Phycisphaerae bacterium | reverse complement strand
GCCGACGAAAATCGGAACGTGCAGCGTGTTACCGTCGGGACGCACGAACCAACGTTTCAGCTCATAGCAGAGTTCACCCACGAATCGGCTTTGCCCACGCTCGATGACCTCGACAATTCGCCCCTCGTACATCAGCCGCCCGTCCCGCCGGCCCCGTTTCTCCACTTTGGCGGCCACCGTGTCCCCGGTCACGGCGTTTCCGGTCCGACCGGGCGGAACGAAGAGGTCGCCGTGCGAATTCGGTGTATCGGGAATCACAAACCCGAACCCACGCGGATTGGATCGAAAACGACCCACAACTCGGTTCGAGGGATCGGGCAGCGTCAATGCGCTTGCCGACCCCATCACGATCCGTCCCGTCCTCATCAGTGCTTTGACCGCCTCGTGGAAGTCCCCGTACTCCTCGTCGGCGACCCCAATCGCCAGCGCGAGCCCTCGCGCCTTTTGTGGCCTATACCCCTCCCGCGCCAAGTGCCGAACAATCCGATCCGCAAAGCGTTCCCGTGCCATGGTTCTTCCTCGAACTCCCGTCGCCGCGATCCACCAACGTCAGCAGGCAGATGTTACCGCACACCCCAGGATTCAGCGAATCCACAGACCGCGAATCTCCAGCCCCGACCAGTGGCCTTCGGACGGCGGCGAAAGGTCTCTTCCGATGGCACGGCGCACCTTTCGGGGGTGTAAGCGGGGAGAACCCACCACGGTCGGCACGTGATCATCGGACAGCCTCGCAGCCTCCGATCGCGACCATCGACCCATTGAGACGTCAATCGATCCTGATGTCACTCCGAATCGGCTGCCGACGGGAGACCGAAGATTGACCGACGGTTTCCGCTGACGAGCACGTCGATGCTATCGGAATGGAATAAGTCGACGTCCGATAGCTCGATCTCCCGCCGAACCGCGCCGGGACGCGCTTCAGCGATGGGCCGAGCATCGGTGGTTGAGTCCAACCACCGTGCTCCTCGCGTTCACCGTCGTCGCCAGCACCGTGGAGCGACCGTGAGGTTTGGAGGGAAATGGGCGAAGCACGCGAAAACATCTACCGTTCGGTCCGCGCGGAAAAGGACGAAATTGAGAAGTTCCTCGCCGACTTGGACGAGCGGGCGAGCAAGGGGAGTGATGTCAGCGGACGCGGCCACGAGCGATCCGTCTATCGTAACCACGACTGCGCCATACGCCTCCGGCAACCCGGAAAGATCGTGGCCGCCACGGCGATGACACGCGCCGAGGATCGCGAACGATGCCTGCAAGCGGGGTTTAACCACTTCCTCGCCAAGCCTTACAGCAGGGACGATTTAAGCAAAGTTCTCGGCGCCGCGAGGCAGGAACCACTGGTCAGCACACTGCTCCACGACCATGGAATGATCAGTCTCGTCGCCGCAATCGTAGAGGCGTTGCCAGGCACCATCAGCACTCTCGAAGAAGCTGCGCAGAAGGAACTGCTCAAAGACCTGGAGTCGGCTGCGCGGAAGCTGAAGGGCGAAGCGGGAGGTTGCGGGTTCGAATCGATTTCCGGTGCGGCCGAGAAGCTCGAGCGCGGCGTCCAGGAGGGACTCGAATTCGCCCAGATCAGACCCCTCGTCGAAGAAGTTGTCGATCTCTGCCTGCTTGCTCGCACGCCGCAGGATGTGCAGCCGCCCCAAAACTGAGGGCGAGCAACGACACAGACGACGCTGAACGGGATGACAAACGGACGTGCCATCGTTGCGGCGCTCGAGGTCGACCCCGCCCATTCCATCATGGGACATACCGGCGGCGCTGCGGGAGGCTTACGCTGCGCAGCGGTGTGCGTCGCCGATCCAGAGCAGAGTGAGGTCGTCCTGATCGGCGGTTCGGTCGGCAAAGGACTGGACGCAGCGGCTGAGAAACCGGACGGGTGTCAAGAGGGTGTCACTGCTTAGCGCGGAGAGAACGCGGTGCAACCCGAAGCGCTGTCCCCCCCCGTCGCCGACGGTGTCGGTCAGGCCGTCGGTGTAGCAGACGAACTCATCGCCCGGTTTTAAGTAGACGCACTGCGGCGACGGCGCCACCCATTCGTCCTCGTCCACCAGTCCCAGCGGCATGCCGTTGGCTTCCAGTTGCTCGGTGAACCGTCCGCCGTCCCTGCGGACGATCACGGCTGGGTTTCCGGCGATGATGACCGACGCCTTTCCGGAGACGAGATCAATCTCCAGGCAGGTAAACGCGACGAAGCGCTCCTCGAGTAGGTCGTGCGCTGCTTTGCTCAAACGTCGCAGTTTCGCACCATTAATCCCGCCGCGCAGTTCTCGTTCGATCATTGGACGAATGCGTTTTGCCGCCGCCGCGGCGGCATCTCCGTGCCCCGTCACGTCGGCCATAAAGACACGCAGGTGACGGGGTCCCTGTTCGATGACGACGAAGTCTCCACCCGTCTCGCCGGTTGAACGCTGCCACTGCTCTAGGGACAGGTTGATTCCGAGTTGTCGACTGAGTGTCACCATGGATGCACGTCGCGTGTCACGGCTTGTTCGGGTTCTTGGCCGCCCACGTGGACGGCGTGTCGTCGAAGAACCATGGAGCAAGCCGTGTGCCATCGCCATCTATCTGTCGCGTGGCAGCCGGAATCCTTACGGGCGGAGTGATAAACGCGATGCGCGGGTCGAGGATGTGGTGCGGTCGGACGATCGCTGCGATTCGAGTTGCGGGCGGATGCGCAAAGTGGGGCAAGTCACCCGGCGGCTGGCGAGCGGCTTGCGTCAATCGCGTCTGACTGACGACCATCCGCGGATTGTCCCGCCGGTGTGCAGGATCAGACTGTTATCGAGGGCGAGGATGCGACGTAGGTTTTTGTAGGATCCGAGTTCGAGCGCACCGACGTCGTCGGGGGTTCGCGCGCCATCCGCACATTGGATGAAGTACGCGGTTTGAATGCCCTCGCGATCGGGCTCGGGGCCATCGAAAGCGATCACGCCCGAGGCGGCGACGATGTGGTGACGGTACTTGACACCGGGGAGTGGCTGTCCTTCCCAGGTCGTCAGCCCGTCGATAACGTCGACGACGGCCACACCCCGTTCGGTCGCGACGATGAGTTGTCCGCCGACGCGAGTCACGCTCACGCCGTCCACTCCCATGGTGAAAACGGGTTCTGACCGCCACGCGGTTGACCCATCGTCGAGGCTCACCTTGACGAGATGGGTTCCGTCCTCGGAGAGGCAGACGGCATCGAGATCGAAGGCGACCGTGGCGTCGATGTTGTGATCGTCGGCGGCGCGTTTCCAGAGACGGCGCCCTGTGGCGACGTCGTAGGCGTGTATGGCTGTCGTAAAAACGACGACGAGCTTTCCGTCGACGGTTAGATGCGAGCGCAGTAACTGTCCGGCGTTTTCCGCGGCGAAGCTTCGCAGCATCTCACCGGTGCGGGCATCGAGAATGCGGTAGGCGGTGCGCTCTCCGGAGACGCCTCGGTAGGCGATCAGCTCATCGCGCAGCACGGGGGGGCTGGTCGGGCGGTAGCGGAGCTTGCGTTGCCAGATAGTCTCACCGGTTTCGACATCGACGCAAACGGCGCGGCCGTCGTCGACCATGCTCACCAGTCGACCTCGTTGATAAGTGTGGCTGTGGAAGGCGGCGAAGTCCTCGGGATCCGTTTGTGGGAGATCCACGTCGTCGGGTCGGCTGCCGGCTGACCAGACGACTGCCCCATCGTTGATGTCGAGTCCGATGACGCGATGCGCGGTGGCAAGTAGGACGTGTTGTTTGGTGACCAGCAGGAGGTCGGGATTCCGGGCGCAGTGGGCGGGTTGATCCCAGACGGCTTCGCCGGTTCGCCCGTCGAAGGCGTGGATTCTGCCATTGTCGAACAGGAAGAACCGATCCCACCGCGACTCGGGCGACGCATGCAGCTTGGGGGTCAGGAGGGTCACTTCTTCGGCGAAGGCGCGCTCGAAGGCGCTGCTCAGTGGCGGCGCCAGGTGTGGAAGGCGCGGTTCGACAGTGGCTGCGGCTGCCGCGAAACGATCGCGGTAGCTTCGGAGGGAGACAGTCTGCCCGTTGTCATCAACGCGGTAGTCGGGGAACTCGCGCAGCGCGCGGGTTAGCCATTCCCAAGCGTATTGCGGTTTCTCGGCGTCTGCGTAGCAATCGGCGATACGGCGCAGCAAGTTTGCGCGATCGAGACGCTCGCGGAATCGGTGCGCGGCGACACCGAGCACGCGCGCGGCGGACATCGGCTGTCCGCGACGACGGAGGATCGTAGCTTTGAGGATCATCGCGTCGGCGGCGACGGTGGCAGCCGGTCGGGTGATGACGATGCGGTTGAGGAGGTCGATGTCGCCGGACGATCGGGCGGATCGGAGCCAAGCGTGCGCTTCGTGTTCGTAGGCCTGGTAAATGTCGTGTCCGTGGCGGGCGATGGCCTGTTCGATCAGTTCGCCGGCGACGTTTCCGGCGGTGTCATCGTCGTTCGGGTCGCCCCAGGGTGTTTCGCGCAGCGACTGGTCGGTGAGAATCTGTTGATAGAGGGTGACGGCGTCGGCGACGTCGCCATGTTGTGCGAGGTGCTCGGCGAAGAGCAACCTGTAACGGACGTGGCTGACCTGATCGGGCGCGCTCTGCGCGGCGCGGGAGAAAAGTGCTTGGATTTGTTGCAGGTCGCCGGGCGTTTCTGTCGGCCACTCGGCGGCAAACCAAACGCAGTCCTTGAAGACGCGGGTTCCCAACGGATCGCCAGCCACGGCGGTGAATCCGCCGGCGCGTTCGATGGCCTGATCCAGAAGGCGGACAGCTTCTCCACGATCTCCGGAGCGGAACGCGATTTCGGCGAGCTCGATCGCGGGGGTGGAATCGTCGGGATGGTCAGCCATTCGTTCGCGCAGGCGCGCCCAAACGTCCGCCCGCCGCCCGTAGGCGGCGATGTGCCGGTTACCTGCCACGAACAAGCGATGGCGGGTGGCGAGAAGATTGCCGGCTTCCTCCTGTCCGTTCCAGAGTTGTTCGACGACGGCGCCGTCGGCGAGGTCGTAAGCGCACAGACTACGATCAGTGGGGAGTAGTATCTTACCGTCGACGATCGCGCCGCGCCCGTAGAGTCGCGCGCCTTCGGGCAGCGGCACGTTCCATTCAATTTCGCCAGTCTTGATGTCGTAGCGGAAAACATCGTCTCCCACACCGTAGATCTTCCCGGCGATCTCGCCGAGAAGCGTCACTCCGCCGGCGAGGGCGCCGCCGGCGAGCGTGTGCTCGATGCGGCCGTCACGACGGTCGAGAACGAGCAAGATGCGGGCGTCCATGGGCCGACAGATCAGCCGGTTCCCGGTGCAAATCGCGGCATTGTAGTGCCAAGGCATGACACTTGAAGAACTGGCACCGGCGCCGACGCGCCACTGCTCCTCGGGTTCGCGAGGGTAGACGCGCAGCCAACGGATTCGTCCGGTCCGGGCATCGACGGCCGCAATCGTGCCCAGGTTGGTGGCGACGTACACGGTGTTGTCAACGAGCGACGGGACGGAGAGGGTGGAGCGCCGGTAACCGAACCCGCCCGTGGACGCACTCCCGAGGTGGGTCTCGTACAACACCGCACCGTCCGAGGACCGCAAGCGAAGCAGGT
>JAJDDS010000133.1 GCA_029260195.1 Phycisphaerae bacterium | reverse complement strand
CCGCAAGCGCCGCTTCATCGTCCGGATCGCACAACACGCCGTTCTCCCCGTCCGACACGATATCCTCGATCTGCCCCAATCGACTCGCCACCACGCAACGACCCGCCGCCATGTACTCGAACAGCTTGATCGGCGAAAAGTAGAACCCCTCCATCGAGCGAAACGGCGCTACCGCAATGTCCATGGCTGCCAGATGAGCCGGCACGTCCCGATGCTCGATCGCGCCCGTGAACACCACCGACGCCGCCACACCCGCCTCCTGCGCTTGCTCGCGCAACCGCGATTCCATCGGTCCCGTCCCAACGATCAGCAGCTTCGCCCCGTCAATCTCCTCCCGAACACGCGAAAACGCCGACAGCAAGACGTCCACACCATGCCACGACTTGAGACTCCCCGCGAAACCGATCACCAAACCCGCACCCAACTCCAACGATGCGCGCAACGCCCGCCCGTCGTCGCCAGGGTCGTAACGCTCCACGTCGGCTCCGTTCGGCACCACGTGAATCCGCCCGCGATCAACGCCCATCTCCGCCAGCAACACAGCCAGCGCCTCCGACACCACGATCACCGCGTCCGCCTCGCAAAGCACACGCCGCTCCATCTCCCGAGCCAATCCGCCCATCTGCAAATCGCGAAACTGACTCGCCTCGCGACTCAGCACCGCATTCACCTCGACAATGTGCGGAACACGCAGCGACCGCGCCAGATCGGCGCCGACGAAACTGAACAGTGATAACCGCTCGACCACAGCGTCGGGACGATCACGACGCACGGCGCTGAGCGCCGCATGCGCAATCGACGCGTTGTACTGCAACGACCGAATCTCACCGCACACCGCTGTCGGAAGGTCGCGAGATTTCATCCAATGGCGCAAACGGTCCACACCGTCGTCCGACGCCGCGGATGTTTCAAGTGAGATCGGGACGGATGGATGATCCCCACCCGGACCGGCGTGCGGCGTCAGAAGCGCGACCGTGTGACCGGCGTCACTCAGCCCCCGCGTGATCGCCCGCAAGTGTATCGAAGCGCCCTTGGTGCCGGCGGGTTGAATTCCGTAGTCGCTACAGACGTAGAGCAGTTTCACGACGCCCATCTCCGGACCAGAGGCTGGAGAACCGGTCCGCGATGCGACCGAGCCCACCCAGATCCAGGCGCCCCCGATCCGGTATCGGCGGATCGACCAGCATGTCCAGCACGCGGTCGCCCAAGTTCTGCGGCGTCAGCTCCCGCGGATGCAAAGACCTGATCATCCCCAACTGTTCCCAACGCGTCGCGCGAATCTCCTGCTCCAACCGCGGTGATGTCCGCGGCACCACGAGACCCGCCTTCTCCGACGATACAATCTCGCACATGGTGTTATACCCGCCCATGCTAACCACCACGTCCGCGCCACGCATGAGACAGCTCATACAACTCGTGTGGTCAATCCATGTCGTCCCCGGCAACGATGCAACCGCTTCGCTCACACCACGTGCAACCGAGTGCGGCATGTCCGGACCACCGACGATCGTCGAACTTCCACCACCATCAGCCACACGCCGCGCGGCGCCCGCCAGATAGGTCAACAACAACGACTCGCCGTCCGATCCACCCCCGACCGTCACCAACACCTGCTTTCGGTCATCGCGCGCCGCCTGCGGATGCACGCACTGACCGCGATCGATGTATCCGGTGTAACGAAGCTTCTCGTTCAGACGCGACGAAAGCCGATACGACCGCACGACGTCGTACACCCTCTCCGAACCGTACACCCATATCTCGTCAAAACACTCGTCGAGAATCTCCGGGACCCCGTCGCGGTTCCACTGCGCGATCGTTGCGTCCGGCGCGTCCTCAATATCACGCATCCCGAACACGACCCGCATCCCCGGACAGTTCCGCTGAATCCAACGAAGGATCGGGACAATCTCCTTGCACACCCCCACCGGCGTCTTGTCCACCAGGAATACGGATGGCTGAAAACTCTGCACAGCCGCCAGCATGATCGCTCGGCGGCAGCGCAGGAGTTGTCTCACCCGCAGGCTTAGGTACTTGCTGTGATAACTTCCGTCCGCCTCCTTCATCAGCGCCGGCAGCTTGATGTAATCAACACCCGGGGGCAGCTTGAACAACGGCACGTACGGCGTACCCGTGGCCAAAAGGAGGGACGATTGGGGAAACTCATGGGTCAGATGATCGCAGATCGCAATGCCCCGACGCAGGTGCCCGATACCCATGCTGTCGTGGCAGTAGTACATCAGGCGCTGAGGGACACGCCGACGATCAGCTCCGATATCGGATGCGATCACTTGAACCATCCTCCATCATAAGGGGGGCCAGCGCCAATAGAACACGCAAACACAGGGCCGCGGCCGCGCTGAGAACCGGCTTTTCCCAATCAGCATGGCACATGCCAAACCGAAAAACCGTCGCTCCGTGACTCTAAACCTTGGAGACGACGAACGTTACGGCACCTCTCAGAGTGTCGACTCTTGACACCCGAGGTTCCCAAACCGCGAGCGAGCCCCCGAAATGGGGCTTTTCTCGACCGACCGGCCTTCCGATTCCGTCCGCTTCGATGCCGTCCATTCTCGCCATAAGTCTGTTTCAAATCAAGTGCTTAGGGTCGTTCCGACGATCCCATGCACCCATGGCACGGCGCTTGCCACCGCTTCCCGGAGCGAGCCCGCGGCACGAGAAAGACGCTTCGGCATCTGGGACCTCGCGAGCCTACTTGCGCTCTCGGGGTACGTGGAGTATCCTACCGCCCGCGTCCGATGCGGGACAATAATTATTAGCCGTGGCTAATTTCCGGCATGATCGCAGGCTCCATTCTGGTATAAACGCGGTGGCAGTCGTCGCTCGGGCGGCGCAACATGTTGCAAATCCAGTACTTACCGCAATAGGCGGCCGGATAGAAATGGTACGCGGCGTTCTTCTCATCACGATCGACTGCTTGCGGGCGGACCACGTCTCGGCGTACGGCTACGACCGCCCGACAACCCCCACAATCGACGCCCTGGCAGAACGCGGAATCCTCTGGGAGCAGGCCCACAGCGCCAGCTCCTGGACCAAGCCGTCGGTCACGTCGATGCTCACCGGACTCTACCCCAGCGAGCACCGAGCGTTCGAGGGCATCAAACGAAGCAAAGGCCGCGACGTACTCACCACCGACGTCCTTCAATCCGACCAGCCGACCCTTGCCGAGGTCTTCGCCCGGAACGGATGGCGCTGCGGCGCGTTTATCAACAACGCACAACTAGGAGAATTCACGAGACTCGACCGCGGATTCTCGTCGTACGCTCCGATGGCCGGCAAAGCCGATCGGCTGATCGGGATCTTCCTCGAATGGTTGGAAGCCGATCTCGAAACGCCCTTCTTCGGATACCTCCACCTGCTCGAAGCGCACTGGCCTTACAAGCCCCGTCGGCGTCATGTCGCCATGTTCGGGGGCGACCGCGACACAAACCACTTCCGGGATTTCAGCGCGCGCGATTACGGCCGACTTCGGCGGGAGATTTCGGAGGGGAAGGCCGAGCTGACCGACGAACAGCTCGTCCATATGATCCAATTGTACGACGGCGCCGTGCGACGTCTCGACGGCAAGCTCAAGATCATCCTTGCGATGCTCACCGAGTTCGGTCTGCGCGACGAAACCGCGATCATCGTGACAGCCGACCACGGCGAGGAGTTTCTCGATCACGGCAAGATCGGGCACGGACAGTCGCTGTACAATGAGCTCACCCATGTTCCCCTTATTGCTTCCATTCCTGGGTATACTTCGGGCGTGCGCCGCTCCGGACCCGTCAGCCACGTGGACTTGGCTGCGACCGCCCTTGGCATCGCGGGAATCCGCGGCGGATTGAGGGGGCGCGATGTGTGCAGCCAGTCGGACTCGGATCATCCGGTCTTCGGCGAGTTGCGCGTTGGGAAACGGTACACACAAACGATGCGCACTGCGCGGTGGAAGTTAC
>JAJDDS010000132.1 GCA_029260195.1 Phycisphaerae bacterium | reverse complement strand
GTCGCGGCGTACGGTGGCCTCCTGGTCACCCCAACCCATGACGCGGAAACGGGCGTCCGGTAGCCCCCGTGCGGCTGCGAGAACCTCGTGGATACCCTTACGCACGTCGAGTTTTCCAACGAACAGAACGGCGTCCTCTTTTCGTTCAGCGGGCGCGTAGTTGGCCACAGCGATGCCGGGGTTGTTCACGATCGCGCGGTCGGGTCGCACGCCGAGTTCAACGCCGTGGTCGCGGGAGTAGTCGCTGGGGAATACGACCTTGTCGTACGGGCGGGTGACGAGGAACCTCTCCCAGGACCTCCACGCTCGCCCGCTGATGCGGCCTTTCATGGGTATCCAGGCGTCGCGAAACAGCCCCATGGCCATGCAGACGATCGGCTTACCAGCGCGGCGGGCGGCGCGGAGCGATGGCCAGCACGCGTGATAGTTAAAGGTGTGGATAACGTCGACGTCGCGGGCCATTTTCTCGATCCGGCGGGCGGCGAAGTTGAATCGGTAGCGGTGGATGGGAAGGCGAACGGTGGGGACGCCTTCGAACTCGGTGATGCGCGGATCGCCGGCGGTCAGCACGCGCACATCGATACCTTCAGCCATGAGGTGCTTGGCGATTTCAAGCACGACATACTCGCCGCCGCCGCCGAAATCCGGGGCGAATCTCTCGTGGGTCAGGAGGACACGCATGGGATCAATCACCGAGACGCCAGCAGTTTCTCGTATTCCGGTCCGACTCGGTCCCACTCGAAGCGCTCAGCCTTCGCTCGACAGCGCGTCGCGGTCGCGGGATCGTCAGCCAGCGGGAGCGCTTTGGCAATAGCGTCGGCCAGGCCTTCGGCGTTTCGGGTTTCGTGCCCATCCGTCTGCGGATCGAACACGCAGCCCAGCGCTGGATCGTCGACCAGTTCGGACGGACCGCCGTGATCGGTGACCACCACGGGTGTACCCGATGCCCAGGATTCGACGATGGTCATACCGTACACCTCCCACATCGAAGGAAGGACGGTCAGGCTGGCTTCGCGGTATAGACGCGGGAGGTCGCCAAGTTGGCCGACGCCGAGGACTTCGACGCCTTCGCGCACCGCGTCCGGGAGTGGATCGATCACCTTCTCGCGCAGCGCGGGCGAAAGATGCCCCGAGAGTTTCAGCACGGCGCCGGGGACCCGATCCCTGACGATGCGGAAGGCGTCGACGAGCACGCGCAGGCCCTTGCGCCGGTCGTCGAAGGAGGCCATGGATACGATAATCGGCGGGTCGGGGCCAGTGTCGGTCTTCGGCGAAAATGTGCCCAGGTCGATCGGGACGGGGATGACCTTCGCGTCCACACCGTAGGATTCGTGAATGATGCGACGGGTGAACTCGCTATGCGCCATGCAGCCATTGCTATCCAGGATGGCGCGGCGGAGCGCGAAGCGATCGGGCGGGATGCGCGGGAACCAGTACGGAACGGGCGGGCCGATCACCTGATAGACAGTGCGGAATCCCTTAATCCGCCGGAGCAGGTTGGCGGTGCAGGCGTCGAAATAGGCGAGCGATTGTACTACGTCGACGTTGAGTGACATCAGGGTCCGGGCTAATCCCAGCGGGAACGTGTGCGACGGCGTGATGCGCACGCGGGACATCGGCGGAATCCACAGTTGGCGGTGTAGAATTCGCCGGCCGTTCGGGGTCCGTTCCACGACGCCCGCTCCGGGTTTGGCTGAGATGGTGATGACGTCGTGCCCACGTCGCGTCAGGTAGCACGCGAGTTCGTCGACGAACCGCTCGGCGCCGCGGCGGACGTAAGGCCAGCAGGACGGATGGGTTAGAGCGATCCTCACGTTTGTGGTTTTCTCCCGCTGCGGCGAGCTATGATCTCCTCGTAGATCGCCTCGAAACGGGGGCCGACGACGGACCAACTGTATTGCTCGGCGTGGGCGCGGCAAGCGAGGGACGTGTCCTCGGATCGGCTTAGCTCGATGCCCTCGAGCAGGGCTTGGACCAGCCCGTCGAGGTTCGTGGGTTGAGGGGTCTGTGTGGGGCCGGGGTCGAAGACTCGACCGACGCGCGGGTTGTTGATGAGCTCGGGGATGCCGCCGTCCCGCGTGCCGACGACCGGGGTTCCCGTGGACATGGATTCGAGAATGACCATGCCGAACGCCTCCCACAAGGATGGGAGGACCGAGACGGCCGCCCGACCGAACACGCCTGGAAGATCCTCGAGCTTGCCGTCGCCGATCAGGTGTACGTCTTCGCGCCATTTGGGCGAGACGTGTTGCATCAGTTCAGCCTGTTTCTCGGGAGTGAGTTTGCAGGCGATTTGGAGGATGGCGGTGGGTGAGGAATCCTTGACGCGGTCGAACGCGCGCATCAGCAGCGTGCCACCCTTGCGTTCGTCGTCGAGGGCGGCGGCGCAGAGGATGATCGGACGGGACAGGTCTCGCTGGGCGTTGAGTCGGAACCGCACGGTGTCGACGGGAACGGGTATGACTTCGCCGCCGCGTCCGAAGCGGTCGGCAAAATCGTCGTGCATGTAGCGACTTAGGGCGACGACCTCGTCGGCGTACCGAATGGACCTGCGGAAGATGGCGCCGCGCAAAGTGAGCGTGCGGATGTAGCGTACGCGCGGCGGAAGTCCGTTGACCCAGAATACGTAGGGTACGTTGGTGACACGACGCGCCATGGACGCGGCGAAGGCGTCGGTAAACGTGCAGCAGTGAACGACGTCGTAGCGTTTGTTCAGCAGTGCGGCGAGCGCCGTGCCCGCAAACGCGTGAAATTCGAGGAAGCCGGCGCGTGCGAGCGCGGGGTGGTACATGCGACGATGGCAGACGGTGGTGAACCCCCGTTCCCGGCGGGTCTCGGTCTTGCCCGGCTTGCAGGAGATGACCGTAACCTCGTGTCCACGGGCTGCGAGGAACTCAGCCAGTTCGTTCAGGAAGCGTTCCACGCCGCGACGGACCCGTGGCCAAGTGCTTGGATTGGTGATGGCTACTCGCACGGGTTCATCCTGATCTTGGGGCATCTGAAGATACCATGTTCCGTTAGGGGGGGCATGGTCGCTCCCTGACGGTCGCGGCTCTGTAAACATGGAGCGGCGTTAGTCAAGGGGGCTCAACTCGATGGCGGTGACCGAGTGCGGGGCGAAAGTGTACTCGAACGATGCGGGGGTCCGGCCGATATTCGTGGTTTCGATTCGGACTCCGTTGGGGTCGTTATCGTTGAAACGCGGATTGGGTTCAGCCGAGGCTTGTCTCGCCCAGTTGAGTCCGGGGATGCGGGGTAGCTGCGTGCCGGTATGCGCGTCGATTCCCGTACTGCGGAGGGTCCAGGCTTTCGCTTCCGATTCGGGCCTGAATCCTCCGACGCGGATGGACGCCGCGATCGGTCGGTCGAAGTGTTTGTTGATGGCCATGATGTAAAGTGTGTTTCCCGGCGGATCCAGACTCGTGACGACGTCGAGGTACGGTACGTTCGGAACCTGGTCGACGAGCCCTACGGCGGGGCTGTCGTAGGTTGGGCTGTTGGTGACGCTGCGAACGAGGCGTTCCCCGAAGTGCTGGGTGTACAGTTGAAGGGCGTAGTAAGGTGCCTTGGCCGCGTAGCGCCCATCGCGCGGCCCGATCCACCCCATGAATGCGTTGTCAACCAGCTTGAAGGCGTTTGCGATTCGGGTGCGCGGCGATTCGATGAACACCTTCAGCGTGTCCGCGACGAACAGCGCTGAGCCCATTGTCTTGACGTGGTCGATGAATCGGCTGTCGGGCTCGGCGTGGAACCAGGGACCCCACTCGGTGATGGCGATCCCGATTCTCTGGTCCGGGTCGGAGGCGAGTGCCTCGATCTGACGAGAGACCACGGCGAGGTTCTCCGCGATGAGAGTTGGGGCCGCGAGCATGGCTGCATAGACCGAGCGGACGTTGTAGCCGCGGTCCTCAAACACCATGGGAGCGTAGGCGTTATGCATGGCGAGGAAGTCGATGTGCCGGCCGGCGCCGCTGAGGAGCACGCGGTTCCAATCCGGATATCCGTTCATCTGGTATCGACCGAAGTTCTCGAGGCCGATCGCGCCGATCTTGATGTCAGGGTCGACGTCGCGCATGGCTTCCGCGAAACGGAGAAAGCGATCGCGATAGGCTTGCGCCGTCATGGTGACGTGCTCGGCGGCGCCGCCTTTGCCGTAAAGTTCGTTGCCGACCTCCCAGAATGTGACGCGATCAGAGCCGCTCGCGCCGTCCACGTTGACGTGTCGCACCCAGCCGGCGGCCTCTTCGGGCGTGCCGGTTCCAGCGTTCACGGTGATGAGCAGTTGTCCGCCGACGGCGCGGGCGAAGCTCAGAGCTTCCGCGGTGCCAAAGGTGTTACGGGATTTCGGTCCACCGGTAACGTGCGGGGATGCGCGCCGTGTGTCGCGGCGGCCGACACCGTCTTGCCAATGATAGAAGTCGGAGAACACCCCGCCGGGGAATCGCAACAGCGAGAGGTCGAGCGCGCGGGTCAATTCAACGAGATGCGGATCCAGGGCGTCACGGTCGGCGTTCCACAGACCGTAGCCGTCGTAAATCCACTCGATGTTGGTGCCGTAGAGCGTACGCGGGATTTCCCGAATGATCTG
>JAJDDS010000131.1 GCA_029260195.1 Phycisphaerae bacterium | reverse complement strand
GCAAATCGAGCATGCTGGTGCCGCCGTCGCGCCCGCGCTGCACCGCCACGTGACCATCCTCTGGGTTTTCCTGGCGGGACTCGCACTGGCCGTTATCTGGTTCGCCGTTTGGCTCGGACGGGCCATCAACCGCGACGCAGCCTGATCCGATAACCAAAGCCCCATCCCGCAGGTCCGATTCGCGGCACATTGCTCGCGAACGCCGGACACCCGGTATCTGGCGCGCCACCGCCGCCCGCGATCGTGCGACGACCGTTCGACGTCCGAAACGCACGGAAACTCCTCATTCGTCCAGCAACCGTGCGGCGACCAGCGCGATCGTATCTTAAGAAACTAGCAAGGAACCGAGATAAACACCGGGGGGGCAGAAAATGACAACCAACCACATAACGGCCGGGCTGGATTCCCTCGAGCAGGAACGCGACGATCTGCGCGGTCGCCTCGCGCGGGCGTGGGAACTCCGCGAGCCGATGGACAGGATCCGCACCATCGAGCAGAAAATGCGCAATTTGTGGGAACGTATCGAAACCGCCGAAGAGACCGTACGCCAATCGCAGCCGACAACTGTCTGATCCTGGCGCAGGCCACCCGTGGAGGTGCCGACACGCCCTCAGTGCACGGGTTCCGCTCAGGAGGGTGCCCCCGGTCTCACACCGGCTTGCCCGGGCGAGTGGCGACGGGTATAAGCCGAGCTGAGGCGACGCGCGTCCATCGATACGTCCGGCGACGTCAACCGAGCGTGGTTTTCGCGCGTTCCGCCTCGGGAAACCAACGCCATGCTCGGACACCGTGCGGCCCATATCGTCCTGGGAGCGGCCCTTGTCGCCATGACCATGATCGGCTGCGTCCGACGAACGCTTACCATCAACACCAATCCGCAAGGCGCAATCATCACGCTCAACGACGAAGAGATCGGCTCCACACCGGTGTCACGGGATTTCACCTGGTACGGCGACTATGACGTCGTCATTCGCAAGAACGGCTTCGAGACTCTGCACACAAACGTTGTGGTGAATCGCCCCTGGTATCAGATCCCCCCCGCCGATGTGTTCGCCGACGTCTTCTGGCCAGGACGAATCCACGACGAACACCACCACGCCTTCACGCTGGAACCGCGTACCCCCTCGGACCCCAACGACATCCTATCTCGCGCCCTCGAACTCCGTGATCAGGCCCTGACCGCTGACGACCATTGACACTGTCGCCGACGCGCGTCCGGACGGTCAAACGACGAACGCCTCCAACGCCGACCGGTACGACGCCGGAATAGGAACTGCCCGCCACGTGTGACCGTCCACAAACACCACCGTCTGCGTGGACGTGTGCGTCCGCTCCCCCGTGGCGAGATTCTTGATCTCGTACACGAATGTCGCCTTCCGGTTCCCCAGCTCCTTAACTCCGACCGTCACCTCGATCTCATCTCCGAATCGAAGCGGACGCCGGTAGGTCACCTGGAGGTCCACCGTCGGCATCGCAAGACGGTGCTCGCCCAACATTTCCGGCCAGGGGCGCTCGAGCCCAACCCGAAAGAACTCCTCCAACGCCAGGCAGCAGAAGTGCGCAATTCGTGGATAGTAAAGGACTTGCACGTGATCGACATCGTCGAGGCCGATTCGCATCCGCGTCGCAAAGGGCGTCACTGTGTTCCCGGTCATCGAAGCCTCCGCCTCAACGAAAAGCCCGGATTGTAGCGATTTCGCGGCCCATTGCGATCGGCGGCGGCTCGTCTCGACAAAAACGGGTGTGGCCATTTGTCTTGGCATCGTGTGGGACGGGTGCCAGGCGGCTTGCCCGCCAGTGCTTCGCACGACACCCTCGCGAAAACACGGGCAGACGAGCTGCCTGGGCCCAACGCACTTGAAGTCTGGAAGGACGAATTCTCCGCAGCCACCAAGTATGGACACACGCGACAAAAACGCGATCAACGGGCGGTCGACTCGCGCCTGCCCCCCGTGGCTCGCGCGCCGCTCGGTCCCAATACACGGAAACACCCCGGAATTATCGGTTGCGAGCGCGCAGGATACGGGTATGGTGGCCAGCCCCCGAAAAACACGCGGGTGTAGCTCGGTGGTAGAGCGTCACATTGCCAATGGAGCGACACACTACATCGCGTCCCCCAAAACAGCCCTCACGCACTTAGAACGCAGATTCTCCGTAGTCGGCGGGGCGACGAATCGATCAATGTAGTCCTGATTCGCTCGGATTCGTAGTGCAAGAAGAATCCGGACGGATTCGGGAGAGGACCGCCCAGCTGTCATTCCACCCCAAGAAAGACTGCTCACTTCCGCGTTGACACATCCCCATCCCGCCTCCCTGGCGAGGCGAGCCTTCAAGCATATCGCGCTCGGAGGTCGAACCCAACACACGATCGGAATCCAAACGGTCCCGGTGTCCTTCGCCGCTCCACGAGATAGCGCACACGCTCACGTTGCCAGGCCATAACAGGAGCAGACCAGGTGATGGACACTTAGTCGAAGGATACCGAAAGGAGTGAGGTTATGAGCAACAGTGAAACCAAAAACCAGCCTGTCCAGGAGATTCGGATGGGCCTTATCAAGGCGGTCGTCTGGGCCAACCCGACGACGTCGAACGGCATCATGCACAACGTCACGTTGTCGCGCATCTATCGCGACACGAACGGCGATTGGCAGGAGACCCAGTCATTGGGTCGCAATGACCTGCTGCTCGCTGCGAAGGTGCTCGATGCCGCCCATACTTTCATCTGTCGCAAGGAACAGGAACGCGAAGCTCCCGCTGACGAAGCGGTAACTTCGCAGAATTGAGGTTTTGACCCCGTCCATCACCTGGGTCTCTTGGCGCCGCAAGGCACGGGAGAATCCTGCTGATGCGTTCCAGTCTGCATGTGCAACCCACACACCCGCCGGTCATCTGCCGACCTCGACAATCATCGCGCCACCGTATCCGCCTGCGGGACCCTGTCGGCCGTCGCTCGCCGGACCGAGCGAAGCGAGTTGGCGACGGGCGATAGGGTGAGACGCGGGCGGGGCCTGCGGACGGGCTCCCGGAGGCTTGGGCTCTGGGTTGTGCCATCGACCGGCTGACGCACGCCAAATTAGCGATGGAGGAAGATGAAGCGACGTACCAGCGACTCGACAAATTGCGGACTCAAGCCGGCCCGTTCAGAAACTGGCGGGGATGATGCGGGCTCCCAACTACTTTTCGATTGTAGTGCGTTTTCCGCGCCAACCCGAGTTGTGACGCCATCTGAGCCCCAGCGTCCGGAATGGCGATTCGCGCTTCGATTCGCGGCCATCATGGAGGCGGAGCCGACCAGCGCGTTTGACAACGCGGAGGTGTCTCGACTGGCCCGCGAGTTATTCGGCACGTCTTCCGGACGGGCGCGCGATACCTACGACTCGGCCGAAGCCGGATTCAACATTTACATGGAGCGCGTCGGGCTGGCCCTGAGCGATCCGCACGCCGCGACTGAGTGGCTCGTCGCCGAGCAGTCGCGATTTCCGCGGCAAACACGTCGCGATGAAGTTCAAGTCGAGTTTCAGCAATTCAGCACGCCGCCGGCCCAGGCGCTTGTGCTCGTAAAGGCGGCCGCACTTCGACCCGAAATGAAGGTGCTCGAACCCAGTGCGGGTACGGGCAACATCGCGGTCTTGGCGCGGCTGGCCGGTGCCGAGATCGACACGAACGAAATCGACGAGCGTCGGCTGAGTCTGCTGTCGCTCCAGGGATTCGAGCCGACGGCGTTTGACGCCGAACGTCTCGACAATCTTCTTCCGGCGGAAAAGCTCTACGACACCATCGTCATGAACCCGCGGTTCTCGGCGACGGGTGCCCGGCGTATCGATGACCACACCGCCCGTCGGCAGAATGAATAGCTCCCGCCGCGTCGGTGTGTGACGTCCGTGATCGTCGTCCGAACGGGCCTCGCAGGTGCGCTGTCGTGCGTCGCCCAGAAGCGCATTGATGAGCGTCGATTTCCCAATGCCGGACGAACCGACCATGGCTACTGTCTTGCCACGCCGTGAGTACGGACGAAGCGCATGATGCCCGTCCAGTTCGGTTGCACTGGAGCGCATGAACGGGCACGCCGGCGGCGAGGTCCTCAGGCCACCGTAGGGTGTGATCTTGCCCCGCTGCTGGACCGGGACCCGGACTTGGCGGTTGGCAAAGACAGGTCCGACGCGATCGGGCCAGAGCAAGGGCTGGCCTTGGTGTCGTCGGATCTTCTTGGTTTCGGGGCGCTGGCGTTCGCGTTTGGATCGCGTAGAATCGTTCACTCGAAAGGCCTCCATGCCACGCGATGGCTGTTGTCGTAACAACCACAGTGTATCGCAGCTTGACGGCCTTTTCCTATGCGCGAGGAAACCCGCGCTCGCTTATCTTGGGGCTAGACGAGCCATGTGATCCCCGCGCGGCGCCGCGATCAGTGCGTGGGGAGTGCGTACGAATCACGCAGCTTAGATCGAACTGTCTGGGGAGTGTGGGTCAGTGGGAGGCGTCGATGGCTTTTTCGAATACGACGAGGTTGGTGGCGATGCGGCTGTCCCAGCGGATGCCGACGATGTCGTAGTCTGTGCGGATGGCGACGTGGATCATTGGGCGGGCCTGATTGCTGCACTCGAAACGGAGCATCTCGTAACCGTGCTCGCAGGCTTTCGCCTGTTCGGCGGCCATGAGCTGGCTGGCGATGCCCTCGCGGCGCACGTCGGCAAGGACGCCGCAGAGCCAACTGTAGTAAGTGGTGGGGCGCAGCTCATACCCGCAGACGAATCCGACGGGGCGTTTCTCGAGCTCGGCTACCAGCATTAGTGGGTTTCGGCGTCCCTCGAGTCTGCGGCGGAAGAAGTCGGCGTCCTGGGCTGGACGGAACATTTCGTTATAGAGGTCGGCGATCAACCCATACTCGCCGGGCCCTACGATATGAATGTCGGCGGTGGCCATGGTTCGTTCCCCGCGTCCGCGTCACCGTACCGGGTGACGGCGGGTGCTACTCTCTTGATGGTATCGGAAAGACGGCTTGGCTACTGTGGCCGGCTTTGTCTATGGCAGCCACACCGAAAAAGTGGTTGTCCTTGGACACCGGGAGGTCGCACTGGGTCACTTTGCCCACGTGTTTCGATTCCCGCCACCGCGGCGCGGACGTCTCCCGCCACAGAATCTCGTACCCTGCGATATCGGGCTCTGTGTTGGCGTCCCAGCGGAGTGTCGTCTCGTCTGTCAGTTTGGTGGTGATGATG
Organism: Phycisphaerae bacterium; assembly: GCA_029260195.1. Classification (GTDB taxonomy): domain Bacteria; phylum Planctomycetota; class Phycisphaerae; order UBA1845; family UBA1845; genus OFTM321. The sequence goes on along the minus strand of JAJDDS010000131.1, from coordinate 112 downwards.
CGTACGTGGGCGGGCGGCGCCGGCGCGCGGGCCAATGTCGCGAGGGCGGCTGCGTTGACACGGGCAACGTCCGCCACGTATCCGAAGTCAACATGTTCGGGCAGGTCGCCGT
>JAJDDS010000014.1 GCA_029260195.1 Phycisphaerae bacterium | reverse complement strand
CCACAGGTTTCGCGTCCGCGATCCCCCTCCACAAATGTTCACGAAAAAAGCGGGGCGAGTCCGCAGAAGTTTCTGGTTATCGCCCCCATCGCCCCGGCAAGTCCGATTCGGCGGGAGCGATCCTCGGATCTGGCCTGCTATCTGATAGGATGCCCGGGCGGGCCGGTTGGGGAGCGGGCTGAGCAGAATCATGAAAGACGCGCCTCGCGAACAGATCACGCGCCTCCTCGCAGGCTTCGCGCCGGATGGCACCCGGTCCTTCACGGACGCCTCGGTGGATCAGCTGGCTTCAAGGCTGTTTCCGCTGGTGTACGACCAACTCAAGGCCGTCGCGGAGAATTACTTCCGCCGGCAACCCGCCAACCACACACTTCAACCGACGGCGGTGGTCCACGAAGCCTACCTACGTCTTGTGGATGAGCCCAACGCCCGGTGGAATAGCCGTGCGCACTTCCTGGCGGTGGCCGCCAAGGCGATGCGTCACATTCTCATTGACCACGCCCGTCACCGGAAGACAGCCCGACGGGGTGGCGATTGTGAGCAGCGCACGCTGGTAGAGTCGCTGACTCCCGCGCCGGAAAGTGCGGTCGATCTGCTGGTACTCGACGAAGCCCTCACCCGACTCACCGAACTCAGCGAGCGCATGGCCCGCGTAGTCGAGCTTCGCTACTTCGGGGGGCTCACCGTCGAGGAAGTCGCTCAGGTGATCGGTGTGTCCAAGCGGACCATCGAGGGCGACTGGGAGACTGCCCGCGTATGGCTGGCGCGCGAACTCGGTGAGGACGACGCGTCGTGACGCCCGCGCCCCTAACTGCGTTTCGCCATGAGCCGAACACGCGCGTAAGTGGATGGCCGGAGCGAGTCAATCGTGTACTGATTGTACAATCGGGAGTAGCCTGGCTATGAGATCGGCAAATGCCGAACCCGGATAGAAGCGTCCGTCACGACCGCGATAGCACCGTTTCGCAATGCCTCCTCAAGAACGAGGATGTTCTCTACAAGCACCCGCGCTTGAACAGACGGTCGGGCATCACGCATGCGAAACAGAATCACCGACGGCAACGGTCGGCGGGAACTCGACAACAGCGTGCCGAAGTCGGTATCCTGCGTGACGATCACGCAGCCTTCTTGGGCAGCCCGGTCAAGGATAATGTCGTCGCTGGCGGCGCTCAGGCCGAGCTCGCTGACGTGCAGTGCCTCATGTCCGGCGGCCTGCAACGTCTTGCCCACGATCCAGGAAATGGGTTGGTCGAGCAGGAATCGCAAGTCACGAACCAGTCTGGGCCAACGGGATGATGCGATCCTCGGTCAAACTGGCGGCATACTGCAACGCTTCGGCGATGTCCTCTTGTTCGAGGTCGGGATAGGTTTCGAGGATTTCGTCGGAGGACATCCCGCTCGCCACGCAGCGAACCACCGTTGCCACCGGAATCCGCATCCCCCGAATGCAGGCCTGCCCCCCCATCTTCGCCGCGTCAAACGTGATTCGGTTCAGCGCCATTAGAATGCCTCCAAAACAGTGCCTCAAGCCACGCTATTTTCTAGCATGCCATGGCATATCATCGAAATCCCCGTCCGCTCCGGGGATGTAGTCGGCTGCCATCGCTTTCGCTCCTGCGAGGGTATTCGTAGAAAGAACCGCCGCCCATTCTGCCCGCCTCGGCGTCCCCGTCAAAGCGCAATCCGCCACTTTTCGGAGTCGCTTCCGCGCGAAGTCGCCAGCGAGCCCCGGCACCGCAACGTCCTATAAGCGGCTCGCTCACCGCCCTCAGTGGCTCATCCGTTGCTTTCAGCGGGTCATCCGCTGCCCTCCCCGGACAACCGGCTGGCCTCAGCGGACGATCCGCCGCCTTCCGGGAGTGACCCGCCGCCTTCAGCGGGTGTTCCGCCGGCCTCAGCGGACGAATCATTCCCAGGAGCAGACGCCCGGCGAACCCGCCGGGCTGGGTTTGGAGACCGCGACCCGTCCGGGTATGATGTGAGAAATCACAGCGGATCACGCCCCGTTCGGCGAGACCGCAAGTGCGGACTGTTCGTATGCCCGCGGATTTGGTGCCGCCGGCAGATTGGAGGGCATAAGAATGAATGGACGCAAAGCGATCGGGGCAGGAGTACTACTGGTGGGGTTCGGGGTGGTTTCTCCGCTACAGCGTGCCACGGCCCAGCCCGGGACGGTCCTGGCGCACCAGAAAATCAGCGACACCGAAGGCGGGTTCACCGGTGTGCTGGATGACTTGGACCAGTTTGGCGTTTCAGTGGCCGGTGTGGGTGATCTCGATGGCGACGGCGTCGGTGATTTGGCCGTCGGTGCATGGTTCGATGATGATGGCGGGACACCGCCGGACGCGAACCGTGGTGCAGTCTGGGTGCTGTTCCTCAACCCCGACGGCACGGTCAAGTCCCACCAGAAGATCAGCGATACCGAAGGTGGCTTCGCCGGGACACTCGATGATAACGATGGCTTCGGCATCCAAGTGACCGCGCTGGGCGATCTCGACGGTGACAACGTGGTGGATCTGGGCGTCGGAGCACGGCGCGATGACGACGGAGGAGCCGACCGCGGCGCGGTTTGGGTACTGTTTCTCAACACAAACGGGACCGTGAAGTCCCACCAGAAGATCAGCGACACGCAAGGTGGCTTTACCGGCACGTTGAATAATGGCGACGAGTTTGGGCAGTCAGTAGCCTCGCTGGGTGATCTCGACGGCGACGGCGTCGGTGACCTGGCCGTGGGTGCACTGCGCGATGACGACGGAGGCACGGATCGCGGTGCGGTGTGGGTGCTGTTCCTCAACGCTAACGGGACGGTCAAGTCCCACCAGAAGATCAGCGACAACGAAGGCGGGTTCACAGGTATATTGGATAACAGCGATTCGTTCGGCGGCTCTTGCGCTTTGGTGGGCGATCTCGACGGTGACAACGTGGTGGATCTGGCCGTCGGAGCGCCGTTCGATGACGACGGAGGAAACGACCGCGGTACGGTTTGGGTACTGCTTCTCAATACAAACGGCACGGTCAAATCCCAACAGAAGGTCAGTGCGACGGAGGGTGGTTTCACCGGGCTGCTAAATGATGACGATTGGTTCGGCAGCTCGGTGACTTCCCTTGGTGATTTGGATGGGGACGGCGTTCGCGATTTGGCTGTCGGGGCGTCCCGCGACAACGACGGGAGTGCCGGGCCTTGTAATGATCCTGTAGTATGTAACCGCGGCGCGGTTTGGGTGCTGTTCCTCAACCCGGACGGGACGGTCG
>JAJDDS010000130.1 GCA_029260195.1 Phycisphaerae bacterium | reverse complement strand
AGCATATCACGCGCAAGGCAGCTATCTCGGCGGCGGACCTCGAGGGCGAGCATCAGACGCTGGATGCGCTGTCGTCGGCGTTGGAGGTGAGCACCAAGACGGTTCGCCGGTGGCGGAGTCGGGGATTGCTCGGGATTCGGGCGGCTGGCGACGACGGTGTGGGTCGTTTGTTGTTTTCCGCCAAAGCGATCAAGCGGTTCCGGGATCGCAACGAGGATTTGGTGAAGCGCGGGGCGTCGTTCAAGCTGCTGAGCGAGGCTGAAAAGCGGAACATCGTCGATATCGCCCGGGCGATGCTCACCGGAAAACGACAGAAACTCCACATCGTCGCCCGAGCGGTTTCGGCCAAGACGGGGCGTGCGGTGGAGACAGTTCGATACACATTGCGTCAGTACGACGCTGCCCATCCGGACGACGCGCTGTTCGCCCGCAACGGTGAACCGGTCGTGTCCCAGCAACATCTGGCTATCTGGCGTTGCAGCCGGAAGGGCGAGACGGCTGAGCAGATCGCGGCGGCGATGGGGACAGACGCAGCCTCAATCGAGGCTGTGCTGCGGGAACTGGCGGCTCGACAACTCAAGAGCGAGCCGATCGAGTGCGTGGACAACGAATTGTTCCACGCACCCAATGCCGATGCGTTGATTCTGGACGTGGATCAGCCGGCGGCGCCGGAAAACCAGAAGCCAATTCGCGCGCCGAAGGGGCTGCCAGCCTATCTGCGTGCGCTGTACGACAATCCGCTGCTCACCCGTGAGCAGGAGGCTGACCTGTTCCGCCGGTTCAACTACCTGCGTTACCGGGTGGCGTGGGCGGTCGAGAAGTTGGACGTCTTCGCGGTGACGCAAGAGGATCTGGACCGAATCGCGGACTGGCGGAAGCGGGCTGAGGGGCTCAAGAACCAGTTGATCCAAGCCAACCTGCGGTTGGTGGTTAGCATCGCCAAGCGGCACCTCGGGCGCTCGGACAATCTGTTCGAGATTATCAGTGACGGGAACATGTCGCTGATGCGGGCGGTCGAGAAGTTTGATTTCGCCCTCGGCAACAAGTTCAGCACCTACGCGACCTGGTCGGTGATGAAGAACTACGCCCGCAGCGTCCCCGGTCGGCACTACCACATGCGGCGCTACGTCACCGGTCAGGACGAACTGCTCGACGCGACGGCGGACAAGCATGTGGCGGAGCGTTCCAAAAGCGACATTGCATCGGTGCGGTCAGCCCTGAGCGAGGGGATCGATGAACTCACCGACCGCGAGCGGACCATCGTCACCGAGCACTTCGGATTGTTCAATCCGGATGGGGCTGCGTCGACGCTCGAAGAATTGGGCAAGCGATTCGGCGTGACCAAAGAGCGTGTGCGCCAGATCGAGCAGCGAGCCATCGGGAAGCTGCGCGAACTGGTTTCGCCGACGCTGCTCGACGCGTACGCGGACTGACCGCGGGGGAAGCTGTCAGCTTTCAACTGTCAGCCATTGGCTATCACCGTTGTCTATCGGTCGTCCGTCTTGACTTCGCGCGGGGGGTCTGCGCGGACGTGGAGGTAGATGACGGCGACGCAGGCGCCCAGCAGGTTGAACACCAGATCCCACAACGTGTTATCGTAACCACCGACGCCGGTCTCGGGGACTGTTTTGACGGCGGCGAACTCGATGATTTCGTTGGTTGCTCCGAGCCCCTGTCCCATCAGGATGACCAGGACGTACAAGGACGCACCGCGTGCGATGTTATCACGGAGGTAGGGTCTGAGGAGGTGGTGACAGGCCAGAGTGGCGACGGCGAAGCCAAAGAAGTGGACCAGCTGGTCGTAACGCAGGAGGCCGGGGATCAGTTGGAGCGTGTAGAGAACATCCGGGTCGACACGGATGTTCCCGCCCGCGAGATGCATCAAGCCCCACAGGGTCAATCCCCATAGAATCGTGCGGTCGAACCGGATCGTGTGCTGTTTCAGCAAGAGGATCAGGAACAAGACGATCACGACGCCAGCATAGAGCACGAACTCGAAGTTGGAGCGGGTCAGGGCGACGCCCGTGAAGATGGCGATGTAGGTGACGTTAACCAGGGCGATGAGGCGTTCGTGTGGTTGTAGGCGCATGGTGACAGTTGGGTCTCGTCGAGCCGCGGACGCTATCCCGCGGGGAGGCTGCCGCGGACGGAGGTCCGGCGCTCCGAGCGACTCATGACCAGTATCGATTCTCGTGGTGCGATGTTGGTGAGTCTACCGAATCTCCTGCCACCGGGGACCAGCGTGCGGGCGACGCGGATAGACTTGACGGTGAAGCCGATCGACTGGGCGTAGTCGGCTAGAATCGTGTCGGTGGGGATGTAGACGTCTTTGAGGCGTGCGCCGCCGATAACGACCCAGCAGGGCGAATCGGTGATCAGGACGCGGTAGAACTGGCGGAGGACGCGCCCCATGTCGCGGAAGTAGTCGCGGACGACGTCGGCGAGCTTGCGCTCACCGATGAGGATCAGCGCGCCGCAGGCTTCGGCGGCTGCGGGGGGAATGGGATCCGTCGACGCACCGCCGGCGCGGGATCGGGGGCTGGCGGGGAGTTGGTTCTCCGCCGTCCCACAATCTGAATTCGCCGGCCTGAAGTCGTTGTACGCCGTCTCGAATGGGTGGGTGATTCTGGTGTAGTCGTGGCGGGAAAGGTACGGGGGCGAAGTCATGATACCGCCGATGGACTGATCCGCGATGAACGACAGGTCGCGGGCATCGGCGCGGACGGTCAGGTTTCGGCGAAGCGGCGCCCCCCGGATGACGCGCAGGTCGTCAATGATAGCTGTGAGGCGTTCGGAGAATGCCTCGGAGAGCGGAGGCGCGTTGATGTTGAACGTCCCTTTGGCGGTCGTTCGGGCTGCCACGGCGCAGATCAGCGCCGCGCGGTGGACCGGATGCTCGAGGTCCGCCATCTTGCATTCCGAATCCTGAATTCTGAATTCCCCATCGGGCGGCGGGTGATCGTGTGCCGACCATTTCGTCTGTGTCACGAACGCAAGCGACATCAGGGTGTCGACGCCGATGGCAGGGATTTGTCGACGGGCGCATTCGACGACGAAGGTGCCGGTGCCGGAGAATGGGTCGAGCAGGGGTGCACCGTGCGCGCGGTGCGGCGCGGTGCCCTTCAGGAATCGCCGGACGAGTTCGGGGGCGAAGGCCTGCTTGAAGACAGCCCAGCGGTGAAACGGCTCGCGGCGGTTGTCGACGGCCGTCACCAGCGTGGCGAGGGTGGCGTCGCGTTCGGTGCGTGAGAACCAAGTGGTCTCGACGCGTTCCCGGGCGGCGGTGACCTCGCCGGGGATTCGGGTCTGGGCGACGGCTTGTTTGGGTTTGCCTCGGCCTCTCATGGTGGGGGCATGGTATCCGAGGAGTGGGCTCGTGTGGAAGGGGATGGCGCGAAACGCCTGAGGTCATGTTGGTGGGTCGCAGCGTCTTGTTCCATGGTGGGCAAGATTCCTCGCTGCGCCCGGAATGACAGGGGTTGACATCGGAATGCCAGGGATCGACGGCGGTGGGCATGCGCGGTGGGTGGTTTCAGAAGTTGGCCCAGCGGACGGCTCGGATGGCTAGCCCGCATATCTCACAGCGCGGATTTGTATTGAAGTTTTTGACCGCGCTGGGCCGGCGTGGCGGCGGACGGGGGCGACTTGTGGGCCGGCGGCGGTCTTGGCGAGTGACGGGGCGTCGGTTGGGGACGGTTTGGAGG
>JAJDDS010000129.1 GCA_029260195.1 Phycisphaerae bacterium | reverse complement strand
GCCGCATCGCTGACGGTTCGCTGCCGCATGGCTTCATTTTCCCTTTTCACTTCTCCCAACGAGTCGCCTTCGCGGTCAAGTTCGACGGCGACGGATACGCTACGCAAGTTTCCGAGCTTCAAACCATGGCGGATATGTTGGACATGAAGTAATCCGAACCGAGCACACTCGCCCCGGGGCGAAGGCATGTGGAGACGGGTGCAATGGACCCGTTGAAACTGAATGTGCGAGTAACGTCCGGTCGGCGTCTGAAATCCACCGCGTCGGTCAGGACGACCTCGGTATCCACCGGCTCGCAGCCCCGCGGCGTAGAACACGTGAGCGCCGGGCTGGCGATCGCACAATTGAAAACTCGGCTACCCCCCGCCATAGCAGACGAATCCGGACCAGTGTGCCGGATGCTCGTGCCTCGGTGACGTCAACATCGCCTCTTTCACCGACCGAAGCGCCTCGGCTGCACCAACAGTTCCTACGGGTGCCTGTGGCCGCAGTTCACGAAAAAGTGCCCGGACGATCTGCACGGCTTTCGTATCCGGTATGTCCCACAGCGTGCAGGTCACCGACTCGCTGCCCGCCACGAGAAACGCCCGCGTCAACCCGTTCAACCAGTCGCCTTCCACCGGCGACGCCCCGAGCCCCTGACACGAACTCAGCACCACCAGTTCGCACCCGAGGTCCAACTCCCCGATCTCGTGCAGCGACAAGATGCTCGCCCGCCGCGCCCGCCGATCCCAGCGAAACCGCGGCGCCGTCCGACGAGCGTCGCCGTGTCGATGGGCGTCCCCTCTCCGAGCCCGGAGCGCAAGCGGCGGGGCATCCCCCCTTCGTGCGTTCGTGCCTCCGTGCGTTCGTGCCTCCCCTGCCAATCTCACCTCCTCCGTCGCGTCCACAAACGGCGGCGACAGCACCAACCCCGAATCAAAGGGCCGGTCCGAATCCAACACGGCGTGCGTCGCGAAGTGCAAGAAACGTACAGCTTTGAGTTGATTCTCGTGATTGGCGGACAACAACTCATCCTTCGACGTGCGTCCGTTCTCATGGTGATCGATGAACACACGCCGGCGATCCTCGGCGAACTTCAGCGCCACCGACTCGACCTCCCGCCCAGCCTTCGGCAGTGGCGCCAGATCACCCAGCCCCCGCACCGAGCGCAACACGGCCCCGACCTTGTCAGCCTCAGCGCCGGCGACTTTGACGCCGCCGTCCGACTGAAACTTCGTCGAGGCAAACCCCCAATAGTCGTACGTCCACGCCCGCAGTCCACGATCCGCCCCGGACTGCACCAGCACTGTGGCAGACGGCGTGTAGGAAACCGTCTTTCTCTGTATCAGCAGCCGTTGCTTCTTGGTCGCCGCCCGGTCCAGGAACGTCTCGAATGGGATACCGCGCAACGCTCCATCGCCCACGATGACCAGCCGGTCTGCCCCGGCGATCCGCGACGCGATCGGTTGAATCAGTGCCTCGTGCAACCAGGCAGCCGGTTCCTCCCACGAGTTGTCAAAACGAGATCGTTCGGCGGGGCGTGCGTCCGCGCGGACTGAAGTCCGCGGATCGAGGTGGGCGTCGTCGGAACGGGACCGCGCGCCGGGTTGCGCGGCGCTCGACCGTTTCGTGGGGGGCGCCAGCGCCGCTTTCAAGGCCTCCGCTTCGCGCTCGATGTCCGCCGTCGTCGCCGCGATCCGCACCAGATCAGCTGCATCGCGTGTTACCACCCACCCCCACGCCTCCTTTTCGCCGAGCAGATACTCGACGATGGCTGTCCGCCCATCGGCGCAGACGGACCCCTGCAACTCGCCGATGTTCGCCACATCGGGGGACTGCTCGCGAATCCGCTTCATCTCCTTGGTGTCGCCGTTCGCGTTTGCCGCAGCCATTCGCCGCCCGAGTCGCCGCATGGAATCCAGCATGGCCCGCGCCCGACCCCGTTCCGCCCACGCGAACGATTCCTCCACCGTCCGCTCTCCGAACCCGAAGCGCAAGCGATTGCTTGCACCCCCTTCACCCCTCCCTCTGTCTTTCGGTTTTCGGCTTTCGGCTTTCGGCTTTCCCCCTTCGTCCCTCCGTCCCTCCGTCCCTCCGTCCCTGCCTCCCCCCCGAATCACCAGCAGACACGCCCGCCGGTACAGCTCCGCGTACCGCCCGCCGTAGAGTTGCTTGTGTTCGTCCAAGGCGAGGTTCGCCCGCCGCCCCTCGACGATCCCGATCGCCTCCGTCAGCCGATCCAACGCCCCCGCGAAATCGCCCTCACCCTCCAGCCCCCGACTCACCAGATCGAGTAGCTCCACCCGCTCCCCCGGATGCAACGACGCGGAGTACTTCGTCAAACACGCCACCCCCCGCCGCACCGCCTCCGCCACCTTCCCTCGCGCCAATGCCAACCACGCCCACTCGCGATCGACGGACAGGTCGAGATTCTCGCGGTACGGGCCGACTTTTCGCCACGGCGTCAGCTCGGCTGTCTCGAGAACGCGCCCCGCCTCATCAAGTTGGTCGTCGAGCCGCAGCGCGCGGGCCATGCGAACGTGGACCTCACGCATCCCGTTGGCATCGACGTCGCGTGTGATGTTCCCGATCTCGATCGACTCCCGCATACGCGGGTACCGCACGGCCATCGCCCACGAATCACTGAGGGACACTTCGGCTAATCGAGGGAAACCCGCCAGATAGGCCGCGGCTACGCGCAGTTGCGCCAGCAACGCCTCGCCCCGCAGTTGCGCAGACTCACTGAATCGGCCTTGCCGCTCCGCGATCAAGGCCAGCCGTTCGAGCTCCGGCGCCGATCGAACCTGCTCGCCCGTCCCACCGCCGGCTACCAGTCCATTCGTCCGTTCGTACTCCGCGATAGCCTCGGAGGTGGTTATTGTCGGCTCACACGCGCCGATCGTAAGATGAGTGTCCGCGATGTCGCGCAAGATCGTTATCTCCCATCCTTCCGGCGGTCCTTCGTCCGGCCTGATCCAGTCGCGAGCGCGGTACGCGTAGTCGATGGCGGTCTCGTAGTCCTGAGTAGCCTGTTCGCAAAACCCGCGATACCGCGCCGTCCTCCCAGCGTGCCGCTGGAACTCCACCGCGAACAAAGCGAAGCTCCGCCCCTCGTCCCGCCGGTCGGGGTGCGCCAGACAGAGCTTCGCCATGTCCACCGCCCACTGATGCTCATCCGCCATCCCCTCCTCGTCGAACCCGTCGTACCGCTCAACGCCCAACCCGCAAACGACCGAGTACGTCACCTGATCCACCGACGCGGAGGGGCGCTCATCCGCGCGCGCATCAATCGGCGAGCAAATGAACGCGAGCGCAAGCACTAGAGGATAACGCAGAATCCGCATTAGATACCTCCGCCGTGGTGGACGGATCGCCTCACGTGCCGCTCGGCTGTCGCCTTCTAGAAACGAGCGTTCCCGCCGTGAGCATCAAAAACGTCATCACAATAAGTCCCCATTCGGAGATGGTCGGGATCGGCACGCTTGCTTGGAACTCATAGGCGCCCATGTCCGCAACGTCCGGGTAATCCGGGGCAGGCACCCCTGTGTCCGGTTCGGTGTTCGGGTCGTCAACGAACCGTGGGTTCAGGTCGAGGTCCAGCGGGGTCCGCTCGGTGGTATCACCGTCGTTGTCCTTGTCGGTCGTGTCGGCTGGGACGGCAGTGTTGTCTGCGGCGTCGATGCATGGGGAACCCGGTGATAGGCGTAGGATGTCGTCCTCGGTGCCCGCGATTCCATCGGGTCCGAGCGGATCGACGAACATCGGGTCGGCGTCGATATTCCCACCACCGTCAATGGTCCCTGGAGGCAAGCCGCCCTGGATGCAAGAATAGCTCATTGTTGCCGGAGAAGAAGCTGGATTGCTCATCTCACCCGGCAAGTCGCCCCACATGATACAGTTGTTCAGAACGGGTGTACTATTGAAGTTCATCATCGCACCGTCAGGCTGGTTACTGGCCACGTTCCCCGTAAATGTACAATTGGTGAGCGTTGGATTGCTGTCGATGTTGTGCATTCCGCCACCGTGACCGGTGACGCTGTTGCCGATGAAGACGCAATTAACCAGTGTTGGACTGCTGTTGTTTTCGTTTGCCATTCCGCCGCCGTGACCCGCCCGGTTCCTCGAAAACACACAATTGGCGACTGCTGGACTGCCTGCGCTACAGAACATCCCGCCTGCGTAAATGGCGGGATTGCCAACGGCGTTTCCGCCCGAAATCTTGAATCCTCCGATCTTCGCGGTTGAGTCGGTTCCGCTTCCGGTAACAACATGGTGGGAGTTCTCACCGTTGTTAGCAAAGTTGTCGCCATCGTCGCCGTTTAAGTCGCCACTGAGAATCGTCTCATAGAGGGCAAAATCGCGGGCGTCGGGGGTGGGGGCGCCGAGCCCGGCGTAGCCGCCACGGAGAACGACCCCGATGATGAGTTGAAACGTCTCGGATCGCACACCGGTCCCACCGGGATTCGCAGTGCTCCTGTCAGGCCGATACGTACCGCCCGCTACGCGAATCTCGCTCACGCCGTTCGCTGGCACGCTTGCGAAGTCCAAGGCATCTTGAAGGTGTTTGTAGGCACTGGGCCAGGAGGTCCCGTCACCCCCGGCAGGAGCATCGTCATCAACAAAGATGACGGGTTGCCCATCCGCCGCTGGTTGTCCGACCAAGATCGCCGAACAAACTACAACGGTCACATACAGCACTTGCTTTCCCATGAGTTCGTCCTCCTAAGATTGAGAAGCTGTTACGGTTTCACCACGCCCCCCCCGTGGGGCCACTGGGGGCGCCACGACCGGCGGAGGTGTCCTGTTCCATCGTCCCGGAGGGACGAAACGGTAATAGCCCAGTGATTCATCGCTGGGAGAGAAGGCATGCCAACGATCCGAGTCCCGGAGGGACGGCTGAATGCCGCACTGGTTTTAGTCGTCCATACGGGACTTCCGACGGTGGGAGATACTATTCCGCCGGGACGTTTGTGACCGCTCCCTGACGGTCGCGGCTCTGTTAATTGAGGCGCTATTACTGGCATGGTCCGTACTCCGTGCCCCAGCGATAAATCGCTGGGCTATTCTCATATGCCCCTACGGGGCGGACTGGTTCAATTGTCGAAACACCTACGGGGCAGAGTGGTTCAATCGTCCAAACACCTGCGTGGCTCGCCGCCGATTCACGGCTTGGCGCACGGCTGCCCGGTCGCTTTGCGACGCGTCGGGGAGATGTCGCAAAAGCGCCTCCACCACCTGGTCGATCGTCTGGCGGTCCCGTTCGATCCAATTCAGCAGCCCTTCGGTGCGGGCGGTGGGGGCGTCGAAATCGGGCGACAGGTTGAGGCCGGTGTCGGGGTCGAGCGTGATCTCGCCCGCGCGAGAGGCTGACAGAATCTCGACCTCGTTGTCGCTCAGCGCTTCCAGGGCCGATCGCACGTCGGGGTCCGCCCGCACGCCGGCCACCCATTCGGGCATCGCGTCAACCTCGGGCTCGACACCACCGGCGAGCGGTGGCGCGACACCGGTGGATTCCGCGCCGCGCGAAGCGCCGTTGTCATCTTCCGCGAATCCGTATCGCCAAAGAACCGCGATCTGATCCTCCAGAGACGGCTGCTCCGCTTGAGGCCACAGTACAAACGCCAGGGCGATCGAGGCGGCCAGCGCCAACGCGCCCCCGCCCCAACGGACCGGCGAACGCACCGGCATACGCAAAACGCGCGGGACCTTCGCACGTGCCAACTCCGCCCGGATCAATCCGCGTCGCCGCGCGCAGCGCCCGCACCCAGCGACATGGTCAGCCTGGTCCCCAAGGTCACGTCCGTCGGCTTCGTGATACCAGAGCACCGACAGCGGCGGGCAATCGCGGCCGACATCATCGGCGAAATCCGCCTCGCCCCAGCTTCGCAGCAGCGCATCGAGTTTCTCGTCGGACATTGAAGAAGCTCCGAGAGGAAGTTGTCAGTTTTTAGTTGTCAGTCTGCGCCGTCAGCCGTCAGCCGGCGATCGGGACGGCGTGTGGGGGGGTGCCCACGTCCTTAGACTTGGGGGAGCGATTGCGTTTCGGCGAATCGCGACCCCACCTTTGAAAAGGTGGGCCACCCGTCTCACTCACACGCGGAAGCGGACGACTGAAAACTGACAACCGACAACCGACAACTTCCGTTTCCACCTATACGACTGCTGAGCCCGCTCAGAATTCGCTACAAAATGCCTTTTTTCTTCAGGCAGCGGGCGAGTTGGTCGCGTATCTTCCGCAAACGGGCCGTGATCGTGGATGCGGCTGCCCGTAGACCGAGCAGTTCGGAGGCGGCGCGTTGGGTGAGACCGTTGACGTGGTGGTAGACGGCGAGGGCACGGTCTTCGGGGTCGAGCGTGTCGAGGCACTCGCGGACGGCGCGGAGCGTTTCGTCGTGGATGGTTGCGTCGGTTGGGGAATGGGAGGGGGGGGACTCGGCGCTTTCTCGGGTTGGGGGGGACCCGGCGCTTACTCGGGATGGGGGGGGGGGACCCGGCG
>JAJDDS010000128.1 GCA_029260195.1 Phycisphaerae bacterium | reverse complement strand
GTCGCGGCTCTGTGACGCGATGTTGTCCAATCGAACGCCGACGGCGCGCTCACCGTCAAAGAGGACGTTCTTGACGCGGACGCCCTGGCGGATTTCGACGCCGTGGTTGCGGGCGTTGTCGAGCATCATGGCGTCGAACCGGTCGCGGGGGACCTGCCAAGTCTTAGACCATTCACCGGGGTCGCGGTCGGTGAAGTAGAACGGGCGGGAGTTCTTACCGGAGGCGGAGACGAACTGCACACTCTCTTTTCGCGGAAAGTCCGACGCGCGCAGTTTCTCAAGCAAGCCAAGCCGCTCGAAGACGAAGTACGTCTGGGGCACGAGCGATTCGCCGATGTGGTGCCTGGGGAATTGCGATTTCTCGAGCAGCAGCACGCTACGCCCGTGGTCGGCGAGGAGTGTGGCCACGGTACTTCCGGCGGGTCCGCCGCCGATGACGATGCAGTCGTAGGAGTCGTTCGTGGTCATGTTCGCGGGTCAGGCCTCGTTTCTGGTGTCGGTGACGACTTCCAGCAGTTGGATAGCCGGTCGATCATTGCAGTGGATAATGCCGACCCGCCCGAAGGCGTCGGCTGGAGCGTTCGTGTTGAAGTCGGTGACGAACGGGCTGTCGTGCCCGAAGCGGTAGAACCACTTGGGGTCGATTCGCCGAAGTACGTCGTGCCGAATGAGAATATCTCCGAGGGCGGTCTCGCTCCGGAGGATCTCGTCACGCGCGTCGGGCGGGATGACGGTCAGGTCCATACGGACGATCCCGAACTCGATGATGCGTCCTGTCGGACTGTGCTCAAGGAGGATCATGCGCCCGTAGACAGTGTCGTGGCGCCATTCCTGGAGCACTCGAAGGGCGACGGCGCCGTTGTGGTATCGCTCAAGCGTTGTGGTCATGTGGTCGGTGTGATCCAGCAGGTCGCGGTACGTGTCGGGCATTGCGGCGGGATCGATGGCGTGCGCGTCCGCGACGGCGGTGTCGACGTCAAGGAATCCCGCGCAGAGCGACACGAGGCCTACCGTGCCGCTGTTGAGCTCAAAGAGTGTCCTCTGGACCGGTGTCATGTGTAGCGGACGTCTCGATATTCGGGGTCGAAGAAATAGGGCAAAAGTGCGTCGACGCGGAGCAGGCCGGCGCGGGTCAGGGTGACGCGGTCGTCTGTCGTCTCGGCGAATCCCCCGTCGGCGAGTGTTGCGATGGCGCCGGCGAACTCCCGTGCGACATCCATATTGAACTTGTCGCGGAAGTAACCGGCGTCGATGCGCCCCAGCTTAAGTAGCAGGATCAGTTCACGGATCATGCGCTGGCGCTCGGTCAGCGGCAGGGCGCGAGCGATCGGAAGCCGGCTGTTGTCGACCGCGGCGATGTAGTCCTCCCATCGATCTTTGTTTTGAAAGTGTACGCCGCTCAGATGCGAGAAGGAGGCCACACCGGTGCCGATCATGTCTCCGCCCCGCCAGTTGGCGTCGCGGTAAATGAAGTGACTGCGGTCGGTGGGCTTGACCAGGGTGTAGGCGCTGGACACGACGTAACCTGCGGACTCGAATTGCCGGAAGGCGTATTCCACCCAGGCGCGTTTCGTCGCCCAGTCCGCCACGCGTGTCGGCGCACCGGCGTCCTGGGATTCGCGCGCCACGACGGTGTTGAACGGTATCTCCATCTGGTAGATGGTGACGCAGTCGGGGTCCAGTTCGAGCGCCTTGTCGACGGTGCGTTTCCATCCGTCCTCCGTGTCGCCGATCATGCCGGCGATGAGGTCGATGTTGATCTGGTCAAAGCCGACGTCGCGGGCCCAGTCGTAGGCCCGGAAGATCTCCGGTGATTTGTGGGCTCGGCCGTTGTGTTCGAGGATATCGTCGTCGAAGTGTTCGACGCCCAAGCTCAGTCGCGTAACACCGATGGACTTGATGGTTTCGAGTTTGGATTTCTTGAGCGTTCCGGGTTCGCACTCGAAAGTAACCTCGCCGGCGCGATCCCAGGACCAGTGCTCAGCCACGCGATCGACGAGCCGTTGAAGTTGTTCGGAGCTGAGGAACGAGGGCGTCCCGCCGCCGAAATAGACGAAGTCGAAGGCGCGGTCGCGGAGGTTGGTCCGATCGGCGTATAGCGCGATCTCGCCGGCGAGGGCGTTGAGATAGAGGTCGACGTCCTTGGAATTCTTGTCGGTGTAGACGCGGAAGTAGCAGAATTTGCAGCGCTTGCGGCAGAAGGGGATGTGCACGTAGAGGCCGAGGGGCGTGTCGGTGGACGCGAGCGGGGCGTCGAGCGCGGCGTGGGCGGCCGGTGTGTGTTGGGGTAACCAGACCGAGAAGGGCGGGTAGTTGGAGATGAAGTAACTACCAATCTCGGTTTTGGATTCGTCGCTGATGACGTCAAGTTGCATGGACACGGTTCCGCGGGTTCGCTTTTGACCACGATCGTCCAACCCGAACCGTTGGACCGACCGGCGGGGTAATCGGGTGATTATAGCGGATGCTGCGCGTTTTGCGCTTGTCAAAAGGTGTAAGTTAGGGCGGTGCAAGCACGGGACTTGTCGCCCGATGGGGCGAGGGTTAGTATGGACTTGCCGAGTGTTCCGGCGAGTTACCGCCGCTGACGTGGAAGGTGCGATCATGCACAAGGTGACCAAGATACAGCCGATAGCGCGACATCGATTACACGTCGAGTTCTGCGACGGCATCGCCGGGGAAATCGACCTGGAGGATAGGTTGTTCGGGAGCGTGTTCGAGCCGCTCAAGAACGCCGATGTCTTCGCCCAGGTGACGATTGACGAGTTCGGCGTGATCTGCTGGCCCACCGGCGCCGACTTGGCGCCTGACGCGCTGTACGACGCAATCTCACGTCGTGGCAACCGTGACTAGCTGAACGCGACCCGCACGAGCGATCCGTCACGCGCGCCGCGGGGCGCGAGCGTCTCACGAGTTCCGAATGCCCTCGGTCTCGACCCGGCGGCGTTCCGCCTCAGCGTAGCGCTTCCGGGCCACAGGGGGACGAATCCGCACGGATTCGAAGGAGGGATGGCGGAGGCTGCAAATACTGCAGTTCCGTGCGACATCCCGGACACGCAAGTAACATGCTGGTGGCCGATCAGGCACGACAGAGGAGTGAATCACGTATGGATCGTGGCCGCGACTTTTTCGAACAGGCGTTCAAGCGTCGGGGATGGCTGATGGTACCGCCGGTCATCTTCACGGTGTTCGTCCAGCAACACGAAACCGAAGCGCATTGGGTTTTCTTCGTTGGCGCGATCGTGTTCGCGCTGGGGTTATGGCTGCGCGTTTGGGCGCAGACCCACCTGCATTATCGCCTGAAGGAACCGACGAGCTTGACGATTGGCGGACCGTTCGCGTATGTGCGTAACCCGATCTACCTGGGCAACACGTTGTTGCTCGCCGGCATGTGTTTTCTGTCCGAGCTCGTTTGGTTCGTCCCGCTGATGCTCGTGTGGTGTGCGCTGGTGTACGGCATCGTGGTTCGATACGAGGAATCTAGGTTGCATGGAAAGTTCATGAGCGACTACGTCCAGTACCGCATCAACGTCCCGCGGTGGTGGCCACGTTGGACGTCATGGAACCCGCGCGCCCACAGTCTTCCCTCGCGACGCCTCTTCTGGCCGAGCATTGTCGCGGAGGTCCACTGTGTATTGCTGGCCTTGCCGTACGTTCTGAAGGAATGCTTCTAGCCATGATCCGGGACGCGACGTCCGATCGCGAAGGTGACGGTGCGAGTGGGGATCCGCTGGGTACGAAAGCTTGGAATCGGCAATACGAACTGCCCGGTCATGCCGAGTACTACGCGCGCAAGCGGGACGCGACCGTCGCCCGCCGCATTTCGAATCAGTTGGAGATGGATATGGTGCGGCGTGCCCTGCGCCACCTGGCCGATCGGTACGCCATCGACACTATGCTCGACCTGCCGACCGGAACGGGCCGGTTTGCCCCGGTCGTCGCCGAGTTCGCGCGGTTCATCATCGCGATGGACGCCTCGCCGAGCATGCTGGGACAGGTGCGCCCGATCGGACTGGCCGAGGGACAGTCCTTGCGCGGATGCGCCGGATCAGCCTTCGCCATCCCGCTCGCCGACGCCAGTGTGGATGTCGTCCTGTGCGCCCGCCTGATTCACCATCTGGCGGACGTCGAACATCGGTCGGCATGCCTC
>JAJDDS010000127.1 GCA_029260195.1 Phycisphaerae bacterium | reverse complement strand
GCTATGTTCGGCGATCGAGGTGGGTCGGGGGTTGGTGACGGTGGATCTTGAAGGGGACGGTGATCTGGATGTACTGTTGACCAACGGCGGCGGACGAGCGCGGTATTATCGCAACGACGCTTCGAAGCGGGGGCATTGGTTGACGGTTCGCGCGGTGGATCCCGCGCTGTCGCGGGACGCCATCGGTGCCCGGGTCAGCGTCACGGCTGGTGGTGTGACGCGTCATCGATACGTGACGCGGACGTACGGTTATCTTTGCAGCGGCGACAGTCGGGTTCACTTCGGGCTCGGTGCGGCGACAAGAATCGATCAATTGAGCGTTCGCTGGCTGGGGGGTGCGGAGGAGCGTTTCTCGCCGCCTCGGGTGGACACACACGCCATCCTGGCCCGCGGACGGGGCGTCGAGCATCCCTGACTGTTCGGTTCGGCCGGCGCCACCCAGGCTTCAATTGTGACAATCCCTCTGGTTTTTGCGCCTCCGGTGGTTGTAGGATCAGGTTGAGCGGCGATTCCGCTCACCGTATTCGTCCTCAGTGGTCATCGATCATCTTTCATTTCGGAGGACCGTAACATGTTCATCTCACGTCCGTATTGGGTCGTCGTGCCGGTGATTGTCGGCATGTCGTGGTCACCGTTCATTGCCGAGGGTGCGGAGAACCCTCCGCCCGATGGGCTGCTGGTCGGCGGACCCGTTCCGGCTGGTCTCGCCGGCGAACCGGGTCGGCCGAAGCTGTATGACAACACGGAAGCCTGCACGCTCAACGTGCATGCGATAACGCTTGGCGGCGCACCCCCGAATCCGATGTCTCCCGTCGATTGGTTTGATAGTGTGGGTGGCGACGTTTCGGGATTCGACCTCTTCGTCTTGAACGGCGCTGACATACCGCAGCACCTTGTCATGATCTTTTACGAAGGCACCAACGCGCAGGCCTTCGGTCACTTTCTGCCAGATGCTTTTTTCCGGACACAAGGCGCGCCGGCCATCGATCCCATCCCGCCTTGGGTGGATCCCAACACCGGAGCACCGGGAGTCATTCGCGTGAGCGTCGACTACGCGGCATTGACCTACGTGCTGACCGGGCTCACCACCGATCCCGATACGAGCGAAACGGTCGAGATACCGCTGAATGGTGATGGCGGGCAGTTCCTCGGGGAAACGGTTGGACGGCTCCCGTTCGCGCTCCCGACCGGACAACTCGGTGTCAACGTTCGGTTGACCGGCGAAACAAGCGTCTGCGTTAACGGTGACCCGAAGGGAGGTCCGATTCTCGCGGGCGGCGGATCCGGCAACGAAGACGGGTTGCATATCATCGCGATCTACACAGACACCGTTCCGACCGTAGACTGCGCACCTTTTGAATACCCGCTGGTCTGTGACGATCCCGGTTGGGGTCCGTGCGCTACCGTACCATGCGAGCAGGATGCCGATTGTGAAGCCGTTTTCGGCGCGGGCGCTGCATGCGGCGGGACGAACTGCGACGGGACGCCCAATCCCGACGTTTGCCTCGACCTCGCCTCGGTTCCCTGCACCGGCGGGGATTTCTGCGCGCTGGACCTGCCGCACTTTGGTATTGCTCTGACGCTCTACGCGGGTCCGGACGAGGATGAGGACGGCAACAACGAGGTCGAGACGGCTGACGAGATCGTGCTCGACCCGCCCGTTCCCTGCACCAGCGGACTGGTGACGACGCACGCGTTTCTGGGCGACAACGGCCAGCCGATCGGGACGCCGATCCCGGTTGATTTCTTCGATTGCGACGATAGCGACGGAGCGGGCTTTGCCGACTTCGGTTGCTTCCAGATTTGTTTCGGTCCAAACCCGTCGGATGCGTGTCGCATCTTTGATCAGGATCAGGATCAGGACGTCGACCTGGACGATTACGAGGTGTTTCTCGCCTGCGCGGACGACGCCAGCCTGCCGGAGTGTTCCGGTGAGGTGCCGCCGCAGGTTTTACCGTTGCAGGATGTGGACATTTTCGTTGTCAACGGGCTGACTCCGGGGCATGTGCTGTCGGCGTTGGTCGAGGGCGAGACCAGCCCGGTCATGGGGCCGCTGTGGGATCCGTATCTGCGCCTCTTCGCGGATACCGGCGGTGGTATCGAGGAGTTGGAGTTTTGTGACGACTACTATCGGTTCAGCCTGGATGCGTTCATGACGACGGAAGTGCCAGCTGACGTGGGTACGATCTACATCGCGGTCAGCAGCCAAGCGAACGCGGACTACGATCCGCAGGATCCGGCGTCGATCATTCCGCTCGATCCGGCGGATGCGGGCGGTTACGCCCTGACGGTGGCGGTCACGGATCCGGAATGTGTGCAGGACGTCGGCGGTCCGGCGAACGCGTGCTACGAGACCAAGCACGAGCCGGACGATTCGCTCGACGAAGCCACCGAGCAAGGCGCGCTCACGAGCACGATACTCCGCGGCGCGATCGGCGACGGCGCGTTCACGGAACTCGGGCAGGACGTGGACATTTACCGGATCGAGCTCGACGGTGATCCGTTGCCGTCGACCGAGAACACGCGGAGTTTCACCGCGCAGGTGAAAGACCTCGTGGGGTTCGGGTATCAGACGGCGTTCGATCTGGTGATGGCCGTTTA
>JAJDDS010000126.1 GCA_029260195.1 Phycisphaerae bacterium | reverse complement strand
GACTCCAGCCCTACCCACCCGCCCGACCGTTGGACTCGTAGGCTGTGATCTTCGCGATGCGCCGCTCGTGACGCCCCCCCTCGAACGCGGTGTTCAACCACACATCCACTACTCGTTTCATCAGCTCGGTCCCCAAGAGGTCCGCCGGAAGGCATAGCACGTTCGCCCCGTTGTGACGGCGGGCGAGTTCGGCCGTCAACTCATCGTGACACAGCGCCGCCCGAATTCCCGTAACTTTGTTGGCTGCGATCGACATCCCGATCCCGGTCCCGCAAAACAGGATCCCGTGCTCCGAGTCACCACTCGCGACGTGTTCGGCAGCCTCAATTCCGTGGTCCGGATAGTCGCAACTATCGAGCGACAGGCACCCGAAGTCCTTCACCTCGTGTCCACCCGACGTCAGAAACACGCTGACCTGGCTTTTGGCTGGGAAGCCTCGATGGTCACTTGCGACCGCGATCCTCATATCTCCACCTCTTTCAGCCGGAGCGCCAACGCGCTCTCGATCGTGTTCGCACAGGCTTCGTACGCCCTGGAATCGCCGCCGAACGGGTCGGTGACATCCGCCTGCTCCGTGAGCCGTCGCGTCCGACTCGCGGCGGACGGCACCATGCGGACGACGCTGGAATGGTGCGCCGATGTCATCACATAAATGCAATCCGCCTGGTGAATTAACTCCTCCGTCAACGGCGATGCGCGATGGTGCTCGATATCGATTCCGCGCGCCGCGAGCACTTCCACCGCCCGCACCGATGCGGGTGACCGCGCTCCACCATACGCGCCCGTCCCCGCCGAAACCGCGCGAATTCCCCGCGCCTCCAGCTGGCTCTCCTCGCAGCCCAATCGCTTTGCGATTAGACGCTTTGCGATTCCCACCGCCATCGGGCTGCGACACGTGTTGCCCGTACACACGAACAACAGGGTCAACTGCGCCAACCCCCGCACCATCCGATCATCGAAGACGCCCGAACGCAGCACTTCATACCTCTCGTCGTGAACACGGACAACGGTCGACGGCTTGCTGTAGCGCGTCGCGCCACCGTCCAACGCCAGATCGATGTGCGGACCCAACTCCTCGACCGCGCGATCCACCGTACTCGGCGGCGGACGCCCCGCGCGATTCGCACTCGCGATCACCACCGGCCCAGGAACTTCGCGCAACAACTCTCCCGTGATCGGATCATCCGGACACCGCAACCCGATCGTATCCCCATGGTAGAGCATTCGCAGCGCCGCGTCATCGAGATGCTGCGCGATTTCCGCCACCCGAGAGGCCCCGGTTGGCACGACCAGAGTCAGCGGCCCGGGCCAACCCTTGCTCATGAACCGCTTGGCCATCGGCGACAACCGCTCGACATAGGCGAGGGCGTCCTCGCGACGCCCAATATGGACCGTAAACGGCGTACCTTCTCCTCGGTCCTTCGCCGCGCAAAGTCTCCTTAACCCGTCCGGGCGATCCGCCCGCGCCGCCACCCCGTACACCGTTTCCGTTGGAACGACCACCAATCCCCCGGCGGCTAGGGCCTCTGCCGCCTTCCGAACACCGTCAGCGTGATGCTCCTCACACGAGAGGTCTAAGGTTTCTGTCGCCATTCAACGCGCTCCGCGACGGTTATTGTCCCGTCCGGTCGCGCAGTGTCAAGCGAAACACGCACGCGCACACGTCCCACTACCCATCTTGAAAGCCGATTTCATACATCATGTCGTCGCCCACTTTTCGGGATGAGACAGTGACACCGCGTGCGATCGCGCGATCGAAAACGACGGCCTCCGGAACACCACCGATCACCCGCGGCGCGACAAACACAATTGCCTCTTCCGCCAAGCCCCGCGACAACACGCCGGTCAACACTGTCGCCCCACCTTCGATCAGCACATTGGTCATCCCCCTACGCCAAAGCCGCCCCAGAGCGTCCGCCACGTCCACGCGCCCGCGGATCGCGCGACAGACTTCCACCTCGACGCCAGCCTCGACGACACGCCGCGCCGCGCCGCCACTGCGCGACAACCCCGACCGCGTCGTGAGAATCAGCGTCGGAACCCGCCGCGCGCTTCGCACCAGAGCGCAATTCATACGCGTGCGCAGTTGCGAATCCAGCACCACGCGGGTCGCCACGCGCTTTAACGCAACACCCCGCGCCGTCAATCGCGGGTCGTCACCATTCGCCGTGTTCACACCGATCACAATCGCATCCATCCGCGCCCGCAACCGATGCACCCACCGGTGGGCAGCGACCCCCGAAATTGCGTTCGACGCGCCGCGCGGTGTCGTCAATCGACCATCGAGGCTTTGCGCCCACTTCAGAATCACGTAGGGTCGCCGCTTGCGAACGACTGTCAGATAGGCTCCGTTCAGTTCCGCCGCCTCGCCGCGAAGACAACCCACGTGAACGTCGATCCCCGCCGCTCGAAGCGCGCGAAACCCCTTCCCCGCGACGGGCGCGTTGGGGTCCTTCATCGCGGCTACAACACACCCGATGCCGGATTCGATCAACGCGTCGACACACGGTGGTGTCTTGCCGACATGGGAACACGGTTCGAGTGTTACGTAGGCCGTCGCTCCCCGCGCCGCTCCACCGGCCGCGCGGAGCGCCACGATCTCCGCGTGTGGCCCCCCGAATCGCCGGTGATACCCCTCGCCGACGATCCGCATGCCCCTGGCGATGACGCACCCGACCATCGGATTCGGCTCGACTCGACCGAGGCCTCGACGAGCGAGCGACAGCGCTCGCCCCATCACCTCCCGATCGCGTGCGTCAACCCGGTCGCGTTTCACACCTAGGACACACCGGCGGACGTCGAGCCCATCTCCCGAGACACGCCCCGACGCTCCGTCCACAGATTGATCATCAACACCCCGACGCCGATGACGAGCAACGAGTCCGCAACGTTGAATACCCAAGGCCAGATATCGTGCCCGCGAACCTGCGGATCGATCTTCAGAAAATCGCGCACCACACCGACCCGCGTGATCTCAGCCCCTTCGCGACGAATCAGCTTGGGCGCCGCGCCGTCCGGGGCTTCGCCGATCCAAATATAGGCTGACGACTCATCGTTCTCGATGATCTTGCACAGAATCGGCCTCTGTCCGGGAATCGCCACACGGTCCACAATGACGAAGACCCGGTCGTGCAGATTCCCCAACGAACCAGCCAGCACGAACCCCAACGCCAAGTGCAACGAACGTCGGTTCGGCGCGCTGCATGCGAACAGGTACAGCACGAATCCCAACGCCACGATCGAGGCCCCGATGAAGACGGGCACCATCCCCTTCCCCATCCCGAACAGCGCCCCCGGGTTCACCGACCGACGAAATGACAGAACCGATGGAATGAACTCCCTGACCTCGTACGGCCCCAGATTCTTGAACGCCCACGTCTTCGACCACAAGTCGAACGCCAGCGCCGCAAGAGCCACCACCCACAGACGCAACTGAGCCCCGGCGCTGAAAAACGCCGACACGGGCGCGCAGCGTGATTCCGATGGGGTTGCAGGTGAAGTGTCGTCGTGCGTCATCGCAGGACGTCAACTACGGTACCCGACCGAGTTCGCGTAGCCGGGCGTATTCGATGCAGTATTTCGCCCACGGTTTCGCTCGCAACCGGGCCGTATCAATCGGACGGTGCGTCGCCAGGCAAACGCCGTATGTACGATCAACCACCCGGCCTAGCGCCTCGTCGATTTCACGCACCAGCGATCGCTCACTCTCGATCAGCCCCAGCGTGAATTCCTGTTCCCAGTTGTCCGTTCCGAGGTCAGCCATGTGCAACGGCATGCTCGAATGACCACCGCTCGCTCGGTTGGCGTTCAGCGCCTCATTGCTGAGGTTCTCCATGTTGCCCACAAGTTCCTGACGCTTGTCGAGCAACATGCGCTCGAAACTCCGCAGTTCCCGCTTGGCGAGCTTGGTCTTGGGGGTCTTCTTGTCCTGATCGACCAACTCGATCCGCTCGCTCCCCCATTGAACCGTAATCGGTCCCGGCGCGACAGGCTCGACGCGCTTCGCCGTCCGCCGTACAGATGTCGAACCGCCCGCCTTCTTGACCGTCTTGGCTGATTTCGCGGAGGCGGTCGCCTTTATCGCTTGAACCTTTTTCGACGTGGTCTTGCCGCCCGTCTTCTTGCGAGACTTGGATGTCGCCAAACCGGACGCCGCGCCGACGGACTTTTTGGCTGCCCGGGGCTTGGCCTTCGTCGCGACTTTGGGCACCTTCTTCTTCTTCACCGCGGACACCTTGCGGGCCGAAGTCTTGGTGCGGGCGGGGGGCTTGGAAGAGCGCGATGTTTTCTTCTTCGGCGACGTTTTCTTCTTCGCGGTTGTCTTTGTCCTGCGCTTGGCCACGGCGAACTCCGACCTTCCCAAAACCGTCGTAAGTCCTTGTCACAACAAGGACAACGGGCGTCGAACGCCGCAGTATAGGTTTGCCAGCGACGGGTGTCAAGGCGGCAAACCACGCCCACCGGCCGCGATCGCGATACCCCGTACTGACCGAAAAGAACGATGCCCGGGAGAGGACTCGAACCTCCACCTACTTGCGTAGACATGGCCCTCAACCATGCGCGTCTGCCAATTCCGCCACCCGGGCGCGTGTCGGAGCGGCGATGCTAAGAACGCTCGTTCCCCCTGTCAACGGGCGAGCACCAACGATCCGCCG
>JAJDDS010000125.1 GCA_029260195.1 Phycisphaerae bacterium | reverse complement strand
CTGAATCTCTGCGACATCCATGCCTCGCTCCTGTCCAAGAACATAAATCGTCCCCATGACAGAAGTTATCGATCCGACACCCCGTTCAGCTTGAGCCCACTTTGCGCTGTAGTGTTAAGTGAACCGTATTGTGGTTAGGGGGGTTGAAGCATGTTCGCAAGCCTTGTAGAATTCGGGACTTACGACAACAGCGGGGCGTGGCGCAGCCTGGTAGCGCGCCTGCTTTGGGAGCAGGAAGTCGCAGGTTCAAATCCTGTCGCCCCGATTCCTAACCGCCTGTAAGACAAGCACTTACAGGCGTCATCCTCCCGTTGTCAGCTCTAGAGAACGTGGCACTACACTTATGACTACACTTTTGGAGGTAGTGATATGCCACGTAGCCGTCCTGCTACGGACCCAGTTTCGTTCCACCAGGCCACCGGGCAGTACTACGTGACGCGTGGTGGAAAGCGGTGTTATCTGGGGTCAAACCACGAGGAAGCGATCGAGCGAACCACGAGGAAGCGATCGAGCGATACCACGAATTGGCGCTGAATCGTCCGGTCGAGAAGCCACGCCAACGGGTTGTTCCGATTCTCGCCAAGGATCTCGCGAACCGTTTCCTGGCGACCCAACAAGCGAACTGGCGGAGTCGCGATGCAACGCTTCGAGGCTACCGTGATTGGCTCCGAAGGTTCCTTGAGGATCATCCGAGGTTGGTTGCCCAGGACTTCACGGTAGAGCGTTTCGCCGCGTGGAAACTGTCGCTTATCGATCGCGGCTACTCGTCCGAGTCGATCAACCACTACTTGGGTGCGGTGAGGGCGATTTACCGTTTCGCAGAAGACGTCGATTTGTTGGAGCAATCGCCGAGGCTGACTCGTGTCAAGAACGCAGCGTCCACCAACCGCGACGCCAAGCCCCTCTGCTCGCAAGGCCAGTTGAAGCAACTCTTGGACTCCGCGGACGTCAACGTGCGGGCCATGATTCTCTTGTGCCTAAACTGCGGCTTTGGCCCCAAGGATCTCAGCGATCTTCAGTGGAGACACTTCAAGGACAATCGCGTGACTCTCGCACGAACCAAGACGGGAATCGGGCAGTCGTTCACGCTGTGGCCGGAGACCATCGAGGCCGTCGAGAACGTGCGCAAGGAACGCCGCGCCCTGATTGCGAGACTCGCCAAGCGCGGAAGATTGCGTGCCGACGAGGGTAGCTTCCTTGTAACCAAGTACTGGAGACCTTGGGACAAGAATTCGATCGCGGGCCAGTTTCGCAAGCTGTGCAAGGCCGTGAGCGTTCCATGCTACGGTATCTACCGATTGAGGCATTGCGCATCCACGGCGATGTCGCTCGTTGCGTCTCCCCACGTACATCGCAAGTTCATGCGTCACTCACAGCTGCAGCAGCAGGTGGCGTACACGCACACGCCGGATGTTGAGGTAGACCATGCGCTGGAGCGAACAAGATTGAAGCTGCTCCCTGGTGCTAGCGAAGATGTGGAAAGTGGTCCGCAATAGGCGGAAGCCGTTTGAATCTTGGCCCCGGAGCGCGGTCTGTGCCCGACTGGCACCGTCCGGAGACCAGCTTGTCCAGCGCCGCAGCTCGAATTCGGTAGAGAGGGCGTTTCTTGCCTATGGCGAGGTTGACGGCTTCGAGGTGCCCCGAACGAATCATGGCGCGAATATGCTCTGGCGAGACCTTGAGTTGGTTGGCGGCCTCTTCCGGTGTCATCAGTTCGATGTTGGCGGTCGTCGCAGTCGGAGGCGCCGCCTCGGCATTGCTTGCGGCTCCGGCATCTGGCGGTCCCGTTTTCTCATCGGGACGGGATCCCGTCTGTGTGCCCTCTGCGTTCTTGATTCGCGTGCGCTTGGTCATTGCTGACTTCGAGGCGACAAACACGTCACCCTGATCCCAACCAACTCGGTCAACCGCTGACGAAGCTCATCACTGCTTCCGAATTCGCGTGCAAGCTCCGGTAGCCGGTACTCGAAGATCTCGATGATCTGCGCAAGATTCTCGTCGTGCAGCGTGAGTACTCGGTGCTTGAGATCGTCGTACGTGACGTCTTCGTGCATCAGCAGAGCCACCATCATCGCAAGCAACTCGCCCTCTGTCGGCACCCGACCGGACGTGTCGCTGGCGGCAAGCGGTGTGTCAGATAGATCCCATTGAAGCATTGCTTCTTTCTCCTGAACGGGGCGGTACGCCGCGCCGCGCAGTCGTCTCCGGCATCTCATCCCATGTTCGCCCATCAAGAAGTCGCCCGGCCTTCTTCTTGTTCACGCCGCCCCACTGTTTGAAGAAGAAGGGAGCGCCAGCACTCTGGCACTGGTCGCGGATGTCGGTTGCCCACTCGGGGCTCATCGGGCGGGCCTTCGGTCCCGATTCACCCCCGACGATGACCCAGTCGATTCCGGTCAAGTTCAGGTCGGGAAGCGCTCCGAGGAGTGGCTCAAACGACAAGAACTTGGTTTTTGCTCCGGTACTTCGCAGGTCATCGACGCGCGACACGTAGTCGTCGTTCTCGACGCTGACGTCCATCCATACGTTGTTCGGCCATTTCAAATGACGGGACAGTTCTCGAAGGCGCCGTGATCGCTTCGTGAGCACTTGAAACTCATGCCAGTGTGCGCCGGCCATGACTTCAAACACGCGGCGGATGAAGTCGAACGGCACGTTTTCGTGGAAGATGTCGCTCATCGAATTGACGAAGACCCTCCGCGGCTTCTTCCAATGGAGAGGATCGAACAACTTGTCTTCACGGCAGACTACTTCGCCTGTCCATCGCGGGCCGTTCGAGGTCATGACCGCGATGTCCTCGAACGGCAGCCCGGACTTGGTGAATCGCGCGGCCATCGCTGCGGCATAACAGTGGGCGCAGCCGGGCGAGCACATCGAGCATCCCAGTACAGGGTTCCATGTCGTATCCGTCCAATCGATCTTCGAGTTGACAGCCATCAGCCGATCTCCAGGTTTCACTCTTGAAAGTGCATTATTGCAGAGGCTGGGCTCTGAACGGGCCATACGGAATCGACGCGGGTTTGATTCGCCGCGGACGGAGCGTCGGCTGCTATGATCGCAGGAGGCGCAGCAACGACCGACGGAAACCAACTGGCTTACCCCCGGTCGGCATCGGATGGCGTACTCGCCCACCGATTTGCCGCATCGCGACGGTGCAAAAATGCAACCGCCTCCGGCTTCCAGTTATAGTAATCACGACGGCTGGATGTGTACTGAGCCAGACGATCTCGATCCGTGTCAAACCATTCGAGGAGGTCGGCGATTTCCTTGACCTTGGGAGGTACGTTCGTTTCGTCAAGCGCGTAGGACCGCCAGTCAAGCCCTGCGCTCTTCAGATCCTCGAGAATCCGGTACGTGCGCAGCCCGAAGTCTGCAACGGCTTCATGGAATCCCTCCAGAAACTCGTAGATCTCGTCGTCCATCGCGAAGGTTCGAATCTTCTTGAGAATCTCATGCGGTTCCGGTTCGAACCGGAGGCTCAGCGCCCGCGTCTTGAGTGCGATCGCGTTGGCGCCGAAGACATCAAAGGAGTTGCACAGCATGAGTACGTGGCTTCGGGTATAGAAATGCCCCTTTCCGCCATCAACGGCGATGGCGCGCGGGTCCGCCGATGACCACATGACGCGTTTGTGTTCACGCGTCTCGCACAGCT
>JAJDDS010000124.1 GCA_029260195.1 Phycisphaerae bacterium | reverse complement strand
CTCCAAAAACTCCCGCCGCAGGCGGAACGAATGGCCCGCTGGCCTGCCCCGCCAAGGTGGCCAGAATTTCCGGAAAAATGTGGCCATATTTTCCGGAACGCGCACCAGGCAGGGACCCTTGTAACATCTTGCGAATCGCGCGCCCCTAACACACACCGAACATGTAAGTCTTCCAGGACGCGCCGCAGACTCGCTCGTGGGGTGGATGAGGCTGGCACCGGAAAAAATTGTGCGAGCAGGTTGACAGGGACAGAGATATCCCATACACCCATGGTCGTATAGTCGAGTCGTTGGAACATGATTTCTCTGACTAGCGAATATGCGTTGCGGGCGATGATTTACCTGGCTCAACGTGTCGAGCAATGGCCGGTTTCGGGGCGAACGGTCGCGGAGGACACGGGGATCCCGCGAAAATACCTTCAGACGATTTTGAGTGACCTCGTTCGAGCGCGGATTCTGGATTCGTCACCGGGGCGCGGCGGTGGCTTCTCGATGGTGCGGTCTCCTCAGGAGGTGATGCTCTCGGAGGTTCTCGCACCGTTCGAGCAGATGCCGGGGTCCCGGCGGACGTGTCCGTTCGGACACGAGGAGTGCAACGACGAGGATCCGTGCCCGGCGCACGAGGGGTGGAAGGGCGTCTGCGAGCAGTACGCGCATTTTCTCAAGCACACCTCCGTTCACGGTATCGCGTTTGACGCACGCGGCAGCGACGGAGGGAAGTCGACGAAAGGGACCAAGGGATGATGCAGATGTATCGCGTTGCACGGCGTTTGTCGGAGGTATGGCGTGTGCGGTGGTCCTGGGCGATCGGTACGGCGCTGGTCTGTGCCGCGCCGCCCGTCGCGGTGGGGCAGGAGACGGCGGCGTTTTTCAAGCAGAACTGCTACAGCTGCCACACGATCGGCGGTGGCCGTCTGGTGGGTCCTGACCTGAAGAGCGTGTCACAGCGGAAGGACCGCGAGTGGCTGGTGCGGTTCATTCTGAATCCGCAGGCGATGATGGATCGGGGCGATCCGTACGCGATGCGAATCCTGGAGGAATCGCGGGGTGTGGTCATGGCGCAGATTGCGGGTCTGACTCGAGATCGAGCGAACCTGCTGCTGGATTTGATCGAGGCTGAGTCGGCGCTGGAGAAGTCGCAGTTTGAGGGGATCAAATTCAGCGACCGCCCGTTCACCGAGTTAGACGTCGAGACCGGAGAGCGGATATTCAACGGGCTTACGCGCCTGTCCAACGGTGGTCCGCCGTGCATTTCATGTCATACGGTGCGCGGGCTCGGGCTTCTGGGCGGTGGCAGACTGGGGGTCGACCTGACCAAGGTTTCGGAACGGGTTGGGGGGCGCAAGCCGTTGTCGGCGTGGTTGGTGAGTCCGGCAACAACGACGATGCAACCAGTATTCAAGAGCTACCCCATGGAGCCGGAGGAGATTCTGTCGTTGGTTGCGTTCTTCGAGAACTCAGCCAAGCAGGTCGGGGATGACGATTCGGTCGCACCGTTGACCTTCTTCTTGTTGGGGTTGATGGGGATGGTGCTTGTGCTTGGGCTGTTTGACGCCCTTTGGAAGAACCGGTTCCGGGCCGTTCGCCGGCCGCTGGTGGCTGGTGGTGAAATGAGGACTGAAGTATGAGCAACACCGCAGCGAAGAGCTGGATCAAAGACGAGGTCGAGCCGCAGGTTCGCGGCTGGGAAGAGTTCTACCGGAACCGCTGGCAGTACGACAAGGTCGTTCGGAGCACGCACGGTGTGAACTGCACGGGCGGATGTTCGTGGAACATTCACGTGAAGGACGGGATTGTCACGTGGGAGATGCAGCAGACGGACTATCCCAAGCTGGAGGCGGGCATCCCGCCGTACGAGCCGCGGGGATGCCAGCGTGGCATTTCTTTTTCGTGGTATCTCTACAGTCCTCTCCGCGTGAAGTATCCGTATATGCGTGGGGCGTTGATGGACCTGTGGAAGAAGGCGCGGGCGGTCCACGATGATGCTGTCGAAGCCTGGGCTTCGCTTGTTGAGGATCCCGAGTCGCGGAAGCGGTGGCAGCGTGCGCGTGGTAAGGGCGGATTCCGTCGGGCACATTGGGACACAGTGCTGGAGTTGATGGCTGCCGCCAATATTTACACGATTAAGAAGTACGGACCGGATCGTGTGACGGGATTCTCGCCGATACCCGCCATGTCGATGATTAGTTACGCGAGTGGTGCGCGCATGTTGCAGTTGATGGGCGGCGTCTCGTTGTCGTTCTATGACTGGTATTGCGATCTGCCACCGGCCTCTCCGGAGACATGGGGGGAGCAGACGGATGTACAGGAGTCAGCCGACTGGTACAACGCGAAACTGTTGGCGGTGACGGGGTCCAATTTGAATATGACGCGGACGCCAGACTGTCACTTCGCGGCAGAGGCGCGCCATAACGGGTCGAAAATGTGGGTCTTTGCGCCGGACTTCAATCAAGTGGCGAAGTACGCGGACGAATGGGTATCGATCAACGCGGGGCAAGACGGTGCGTGGTGGATGGCGGTGAACCACGTTTTGCTGAAGGAGTTCCATCACGAGAAGAAGGTCCCATACTTCCTGGATTACTCGAAGAAGTACACGGATTCTCCACTCCTGGTGGAGATTAAACAAGACAAAGGGGTTTATCTTCCAGGCAAGTTGCTTCGGGCTGCGCGGACGGAAGCGTACAAGGATACCGAGAATCCCGACTGGAAGTTTCTGATGTGGGATGTGACGACGACATCGGCGAAAATGCCGATGGGTTCGGTCGGTCACCGTTGGGGAACGGAAGACGGCAAATGGAATCTGCAACTGAAGGACGCGGAGGACGGCAGCGAAATCAATCCGGCGCTGACGTTCCTCGATGATCACGACGAGATTCTGTCGGTCGAATTTGACGACTTCGGCGCGGGGACGGTGTTGACGCGAGGGGTCCCGGTCAAGCGCATCGCGACCGCAGACGGCGGCAGCGCGCTGGTGGCGACTGTTTACGACTTGTTAATGGCGCAGTACGGGGTCTCGCGCGGATTGAAGGGGGACTATCCGGCGGACTACGACGAGGATTCCCCGTACACTCCGGCCTGGGCTGAGAAGTACACCGGGATGGGACGGGACATGGTGATTCGGTTCGCCCGCGAGTGGGGGACGACCGCCGAACTGACCGGCGGCAAGTGTACGATCATCATCGGGGCCGGCATCAATCACTGGTATCACAATAACTTGATGTATCGGGCGGGGATTCACTCGCTGCTGTTCTGCGGATGCGTAGGCGTCAACGGCGGAGGGCTGGCGCACTACGTGGGGCAGGAGAAGCTGGCGCCCGCGGAGCCGTGGGGTGCGATCGCGCTGGGCAAAGACTGGTACCCAGCCGCGCGCCTTCAGAACGCGCCGAGTTGGCATTACGTACACAGTGACCAGTGGCGGTACGAGAAGTCCTTCACAGACTATCACACGGTTCCGCAACGGAGCAAGGACGGCCGCATGACCTCGGGCCACACCATGGACGCGCAGGTGCGGGCGGTGCGGAATGGATGGTTGCCATTCTATCCGCAGTTCAACAAGAACTCGCTGGATCTGGTGACTGAGGCGGAGCAGGCTGGTGTGACCGATGATGGCGAGATCATCAAAAGCGTCGTGAAGCAACTCAAGGATCGGAAGCTGAGGTTCTCGGTGGAGGATCCGGACGCGGAGGAGAACTGGCCTCGGGTGTGGTACATTTGGCGCGGAAACGCGCTCATGTCGAGCGCGAAGGGGCATGAGTATTTCCTGAAGCACTACCTGGGGACGCACACCAATACAGTGGCTGAGGATTTGGCGGAGGATTCGGTGAAGGAAATTGTGTGGCATGAGAACGCGCCACAGGGGAAGATGGACCTAGTTGTCGATCTGAACTTCCGGATGGATACGTCGGCGTTGTATTCGGACATCGTGCTGCCGGCCGCGACCTGGTACGAGAAGGCCGACCTCAACTCGACGGACATGCACAGTTTCATTCATCCGCTGACAGCAGCGGTTCCTCCGTCGTGGGAATCGAAGAGCGACTGGCAGATATTCCGGAAGATTGCGAAGAAGTTTTCGGAGTTGGCGGAGAAACACTTTCCCGAGCCGGTGCGTGATCTGGTGGCTGCGCCGTTGGCGCACGATACACCGGCTGAGATCGCTCAGCCGGAGGTGAAGGACTGGATCAGCGGTGAGATTGAGGCGATTCCGGGCAAGACGATGCCGGGGATGAAGATCGTCACGCGCGACTACAAGAATTTGTACAACCAGTATATTTCGTTCGGTCCGTTGCCGCGTAAGGCGGGTCTCGGAGCTCACGGGACGCATTACGAGATCGAAGACGTGCATGACGAAGAGATGAACCGCCTGCCGGTGATCGAGTGGGGCGATGAGAAGTATCTGTCGATCGAGCGGGACGAGGATTGCTGCAACGTGATTCTGAAGTTCGCGACGGTGACGAACGGGGAGTTGGCGTATCGATCTTACAAGAACATGGAGAAGAAGGTTGGTCTGCCGTTGGTGCACTTGGCGGAGCGGACACGGAGCGTCCAAACGGATTATGAGGAATTGCAGAAAGGCCCGCAGCGGTTCGTGAACAGTCCGATGTGGTCCGGACTGCTTGCGGACGGGCGACCTTATTCACCGTTTACGTACAACGTGGAATGTGACGTGCCGTGGCGGACACTGACGGGTCGCCAGCACCTCTATCTGGATCACACGGGGTACCTGGAATTCGGCGAGCACCTTCCAACGTACAAGCCGAAGCCCCTTCCGACTCAGTATGCGGACTTGAAGTTCACGCAGGAGGGCGGCGACACTTTGATGTTGAATTACCTCACGCCGCACGGTAAATGGCATATCCACTCGACGTATGGCGACAACGAGCGGATGACGACGCTTTCGCGCGGGGTCGAGCCGTTCTGGATTAGTGACAAGGATGCCAAGACGCTGGGGATCGTCGACAACGAATGGGTTGAGGTTTTTAATGACCATGGTGTGGTGGTGACGCGGGCGGCGGTGAGCGCGCGCATTCCGCCGGGGATTTGCATTCAATACCACTCGCCGGAGCGGACGTATTCGGTGCCGAAATCGCCGAAGCGCGGCTACCGGCGGGCGGGCGGACATAACAGTCTGATTCGCACGCGCCTCAAGCCGACTCTGATGATCGGCGGATACGGCCAGTTCACCTATCATTTCAACTACTGGGGCCCGACGGGAGTGAACCGGGATACGCATATTCTGGTTCGCAAGTGTCCGGACTTGAAGTGGTGAGGATCGGAGCAAGCACATGAACGTACGCTCGCAAGTATCCATGGTGTTCCATCTGGACAAGTGCATCGGATGTCACACGTGCAGCATCGCGTGCAAGAACATCTGGACGGACCGGAAGGGCACGGACTACATGTGGTGGAACAACGTCGAGACCAAGCCCGGGACGGGTTTTCCGACGCGGTGGGAGGACCAGGAGAAGTACAAGGGCGGGTGGGAGAAGAAGAACGGTTCCATCAGCCTGAAGTCCACCGACAAGAAGCGGATCATTTTGAACATCTTTCATAATCCGCATATGCCGAGCATGGACGACTACTACGAGCCTTGGACGTACGACTATCAGAACCTGTTCAACGCCAAGGAAGGTCCGGATCAGCCGGTGGCGTTGCCGATTTCGAAGGTGACCGGCGACCACATCAACGTCGAGTCGGGGCCGAACTGGGACGACGATCTCGGTGGATCGCCCATTTACGCGGAGAATGATCCGAACCTGAAGGGTTTGACCGAACAACAGCGAGAGCACCTGTTCGCGATCGAGCGGCTGGTGATGTTCTATTTACCGCGGATCTGCAACCACTGTCTGAACCCCGCCTGTGTGGCATCGTGCCCATCGGGGGCGTTGTACAAGCGGGGAGAGGACGGGATCGTCCTGATCGATCAGAAGAAATGTCGGGCGTGGCGCTCGTGTGTCTCGGCGTGTCCCTACAAAAAGACGTATTTCAATTGGTTCACGGGTAAGAGCGAGAAGTGCATTCTCTGTTTCCCGCGCGTTGAGACGGGGCAGGCGCCGGCGTGTTTTCATTCGTGCGTGGGACGGATTCGGTATTTGGGTGTCCTCCTGTACGACGCGGATCGGATCGAGGAGGTAGCCCACCTGCCGGACGAGGAGTTGATCGACGGGCATCGATCGTTGGTGCTTGATCCGAATGACCCGCAGGTTGTGGAGGCTGCTCGGCGCAGTGGGGTACATGATTCAATCGTCGAGTCGGCGCGAAACTCTCCAGTCTACAAGTTTGTCAAGGAGTGGCGGATCGCGCTGCCGCCGCACATCGAGTATCGAACGATGCCGATGCTGTACTACGTGCCGCCGATGTCGCCGGTGATGTCCGAGCGGAATGACAAGACGGTGGACAACGTGAGCGACAGTCTGTTCCACGACATTGAGCAGGCCCGAATCCCGCTGAAGTTCCTGGCGAATCTGTTCGGGGCTGGTCACGAAGCCAAGGTGGTGTATGCGTTGCGGAAGCAGAAGGCGGTTCGGTGGTATCGCCGGGCGCTGACCGTGGGCGATGTAACGCTGGACGAAGCGAAACGCATGCTCGCGGCGGCAGACTGCACGGTGGAAGAAGCCGAGGCGATTTACCGGTTGACTTCGCTATGCACGTTTGACGAGCGATTCGTGATTCCACCGTCGCATCGCGAGGAAGCGATTGAAATGATGGAGGATCCGCACGAGCGTCGCCAGAGCACCGGGTTTGGCTTCCTGGCGGGGCCACGGAGGGGGTTGTGATGACCAGTCGTTCGGACATTTACGACGCATTGGCTGCGGCGCTGGCGTACCCCGCCGGCGACTTCTGCGCCAAGTTGGACTATTGGTGTGGGGAGATGGCGTTGGCGGAAGGGGAGGTCGGGGTGCGGTTTGGGGAATGGGCGGACGGTGTGCGCGGCTGTTCGGGCGAGGAGCGTGAGGAGATGTACACGCGGGCATTCGACATGGATCCGAAGTGCACGCTCGAGCTTGGCTGGCATTTGTTCGGCGAGTCGTACGACCGCGGGACGTTCTTGGTGTGGATGCGGGGGCGCTTGCGCGACTTGGGATTAGCGGAGTCGACGGATCTTCCGGATCACGTACGGCATGTCCTGGCAGTGCTGGGTCGGATGGAGCGGGAAGACGCGGACAAGTTTTCGACAGCCTGTGTACTGCCGGCGTTAGAGACGGTCCGGGAGGGGCTTCGGAACAAGGAGAGCCGGTACGTGCCGCTGCTCGATGCGATTTGTGGTTGGCTTGAGTTGCGTCACGGCGCTCCGAACCGGGATACGCGGTCGTTGCCGATCTTATTGCAGCAACACGAGGAACTTATGCGGGCGGAGGACACGTAGCCATGGAGAACGCACAGTATCTGGATCAGTTGCTTTTTGGTGTGTTACCGTATTTGGCGCTGGCGACGTTTTTTCTGGGGACAATACAGAGGTACCGATCGCAGGCGTTTACGTATTCAAGCCTGTCGTCGCAGTTTCTGGAGAATCAGCGGCATTTCTGGGGGATGGTCCCGCTTCACTACGGGATTCTTGTGGTGCTGGCGGGACATGTGGTGGCATTTCTGTTTCCGCGGCAACTGCTGGCGTGGAACGGGCACCCGGTGCGCCTATATATTCTGGAAATATCCGCGTTGATCTTCGGCCTGCTGACGTTGGTGGGGCTGTTGACCACGTTGATTCGCCGATTGGGGTACAGCAAGATTCGCACGGTGACGAGTACGGCGGACATCGTGCTGTACTTGCTTCTGCTCGTGCAGGTTGCGAGCGGCGTAACGGTGGCAGTGACGCACTCGTGGGGATCTTCGTGGTTCGCGGCGTCGGCCGCACCGTATCTGTGGTCGATCGTGACGTTGGATCCGAACATCTCGTTTGTCCTGGCCATGCCGTTCATGGTGAAGGTGCATATAGTCAACGCATGTCTGGTGATCGGGTTCTTCCCTTTCACAAGGCTTGTTCACATATTGGTGATTCCAAACCCGTACTTGTGGCGTCGGCCGCAGGTGGTGCGGTGGAATCGTGCGCAGGATGTTCGCTGAGCGTGCGCCTGATGGAACGGACGTAACGGGTGGCCTAAGGTTAGAGGAAGTCTAGCGGAGCTGCT
This sequence comes from Phycisphaerae bacterium, assembly GCA_029260195.1. Lineage (GTDB taxonomy): Bacteria > Planctomycetota > Phycisphaerae > UBA1845 > UBA1845 > OFTM321. The sequence goes on along the minus strand of JAJDDS010000124.1, from coordinate 2,330 downwards.
GAGGCGGGATGGTCGCATGGAAGTTCTAAACAAAGCCACCAGTATTAATCTGTTCACCCTGAAGACGCGCCAAATGCGTGCGTTCCACATGTCGTGGTTCGCGTTCTTTCTGTGCTTCTTCGCCTGGTTCGGCATCGCCCCGCTCATGGCCGTCGTGCGCGAGGAGTTGTCGCTTACGAAACAACAGATCGGCAACACCGTCATCGCGTCGGTGTCCATCACGATTCTCGCGAGACTGTTCATCGGGTGGCTATGCGACAAGATCGGCCCGCGACTGAGCTATACCTTTCTGTTATTGTTCGGCTCGATTCCGGTTATGGCGATCGGGCTGGCGCACACGTATGAGACGTTCCTGCTGGCCCGCCTCGGTATCGGTGTCATCGGTGCATCGTTCGTGATCACGCAGTACCACACGTCAGTGATGTTCGCCCCTAACTGCGTGGGCACGGCGAACGCAACGTCCGCGGGTTGGGGTAATCTCGGCGGCGGTGTCACCCTGATGGTGATGCCTCTGATATTCAGCGCTTTTCTCGCCTTCGGCTGCGATGACGCGTCGGCATGGCGATGGTCGATGGTTCTGGCCGGGGGCGTGTGTTTTTTGACCGGAATCGCCTACCTTCTGTTCACGACCGATTTGCCGGATGGCAATTTCAAAGAGCTCCGCGCCACGGGCGAGTTGGACGTCAAAGAGAAGAAAGTGCATTCGTTCTGGCTGGCTGCGAAGGACTACCGCGTGTGGGCGCTGTTCTTCGTGTATGCCGCGTGTTTCGGCATCGAACTGACCATCAACGGCGTCGCAGCCCTGTACTACATGGACTACTTTGAACTCGGTCTCAAGACCGCGGGTCTTGTGGCCGGTCTGTTCGGGCTGATGAACATTTTCGCCAGGACGCTCGGGGGCTTTGTCAGCGACAAATTCGTGCAGAAGGGCGGGTTGCGCGGGCGTGTCAAGTGGCTGTTCATCGCTCTGTTCATTGAGGGCATCGCCCTGATATTCTTCTCACAGATGAGAGTGCTTGCCCTGGCCATCCCTTCGATGATCTTGTTCAGTCTCTTCGTGCAGATGTCGGAGGGGGCGACGTACTCGGTAGTCCCCTTCATCAATAAGAAAGCGCTCGGGGCGGTCGCCGGTATTGTGGGCGCGGGCGGGAACATGGGGGCGGTCACCGCGGCGTTCCTCTTCCGGACCGAGAGCCTCACCTATCCGCAGGCGTTTCTTATCCTGGGCGGGCTCGTGTCGGTCTTCGCCTTTTTCGCATTGCTCGTCCGGTTCTCACCGGCGGACGAAGCCGCCGCCGCCGCGGAGTTCGACAAGGCTATGGCGGCTCGGCGCGAAGAACGCAAGGACCGAGTACCGATTCGCGATCTCATCCCGGGGATCAAGCACGTGCGTCCGATGGACGCGTTGCGGATATATCTGGGCGTTGCGCTGATTATCAAGGGCGTTCACTTCATCACGAACATGGCCGATCTGGAGGGCACTCTCGGTGGCAATCTGGGTGACGGGCAAACGATGATCGCGTGGTCCGTGGTATTCGCACACGTGGTTGGCGGGGCGAGCCTCGCGTTGGGATTCGTGACGCGAGTTGGTGCGGCCGTGAATGCGTTGGTTTTGCTTGGAGCGGTGGTCTTCACCGGCTTCGGAACGGCGGCTTCCAACGGGAGCGTGCTGGGCACAAACGTCGATTTTCAGTTTACGTCATTCGTCTTCTTCTCATTGGTGCTGTTCATTTGGCGCGGTTCGGGTCCGTTCTCGCTGGACCACTTGCTCAGTATCGACGCGGAGAAGGAGCCTGAGATTTTCTAATCGCGCCGACGCCAAGGGACGGCGTCCTGGACAAGGATTGATTTCGTCATGAGCACCCTCACGCATTGGGATCCTGACAACGAGCAGGAATGGGCGTCGACCGGCAAGGCGATCGCGACGCGGAACCTCTGCATCTCGATTCCGAACCTGCTGTGCGCGTTCTCCGTGTGGCTCTATTGGGGCATGCTGGCGAAATTCATACAGAAGCTGCACTTTGCGGACCCGGAGTTGTTTAACTTCACTTTTCTCAACGACGGTGAGCCTTACCAGGGCGACGCGTATCGGGCGTTGATGTTCAATTTGCCCGCGGTCGCGGGACTCGCTGGAGCGACCCTGCGGATTCCCAACTCGTTCATGATCGCCATCTGTGGTGGGCGAAACGTCAAGTTCATGACCACTTTGCTGTTGATCCTGCCGGCAATCGGAGCGGGGTTCGCGCTGCAGAATCCCGACGTCCCGTTCCTGACGCTCATCATTCTGGCATCCTTGTCGGGTGTCGGCGGCGGTGCGTTCTCGTCGTCGA